>JAXJPK010000220.1:0-2485 GCA_036311705.1 Clostridia bacterium | reverse complement strand
TTGTTGAGTATGCCTTTTGCAAGCGGAGAAATAAGAGCGATTTTCTTGAACTCTTTTAATGCTTTGTATCTTTTGTTTTGTCCTCAGGTCCAATAGTAGAAAAGGAACGGAAGCTCTGTATAGTCTGTTGCTTTTATGGTTTTATCTTCTTCGTTTATAACGAAATAACAATCTGTGTGGTTCTGGTTGTATTCTTTGAAGAAGTATTTTACAAGCTCCCACAAGTCTGAATTGACTTTCTCAATTCTTTCATCTGCATACTTCGGTGTGATTTTCACCTTTTTTGCAAGCTCACTTGTAAAGGTGGTAAACAGAACTTGCTCGGCTGATTCTACATCCCGTCTGTTTTCTTCTTCATACTGTAAGAGTGTTTCTTCGTATTCTGCATCTATCTGTGCTTTTGTTCGTGTTTGGAACTCTTTTAAGGTCTTTGAGAGGTTATCTGTAAAACCACCCAAGATTGCATCTGTCTGTCCGAACACACCGTCTGCAACCAACATTCGCTTATTAACAAGCTCAAGCTTTCTGACATCTGCCATATTGCTTTTATTTAGGAAGTTCAGAACGATAACATCATTCTGCTGATTAAGTCTGTGGCATCGGTCTATTCGTTGTTCCATTTTCAAGGTGTTATAGAGTAAATCATAGTTTATAACGAGCGAAGCTTCCTCAAGGTTAAAACCTCTTGCACCGTTGTCGGTGGATATGATAATCTCTCCGTCTATCTTAAACCCGGATATTTCTCTATAATCCTTTGAGCCATTGTAAATGTATGTTTTATAGCTATCTTTCAAGGCATCATACAAATACTGTTGTGTTTCTCTTTTTTCGGTGAATATAACTGCTTTTTTATTTGCTCCGGCTTTCTTTAGCAGCTTGAAGCATTGTTCCAAAGCCTTTATAAGCAGTTTCAATTTTTCATCAATTTCTATATCATCACAAGCCGTAAGCATTGCCTTAAATTCGTCAAGCTCTTGCTCACCGCCGTTTGTTTTCTCAAGTCGCTTTATAATTCCTTCAATAGCTTTCCTTATTGCCGGGGTTGACGAACCTTGCAGGTCAAATAGCATAAGTGCAAGATCGTAAGGCTTCATTTCGGGGAAGGCTATCTTTTGAGGTTTATCTATGTATGCTTTTAATAGGTCATATAGTTTTTGCTCTTTGTCTGATTGCTCAAATTCGCAAGTGATAACTTTTCTTTCAGGAATTTTTGCATAATGTCTTGCTTGACTTCTGAGAGTTCTGAAACAATACTTGCTCACAAGTTCTGCAAGCTCCGGGTAGTTTTCAGGCTTCCTGAAATATCTTGACATATATTCTTGCTCGGAAGGGAGTATGGTTTCATCTATGAAATACATAAGTCCGTATAAATCAAGAATATTCTTTTCGATTGGAGTTCCGGTTAAAAGTAGCTTGAATGAGTCTTTGGCTATTCGCTTTAGTATTTTTGCCTGCTTGTTATCTTCCTTATGAACCGAGGATAAAAGACTTGCTTCTTCAAACACGGTTAAATCCCATGCAGTTTTTTCGATTAGCTCACTATACTGCGTGGCAAAATCGTATGTAGTTAAAACCACTGCATCTTGCTCAAATGTTTCGCCATTTGTTTTTAGTTGTTCTGCATTTGCGATTGTGATGAACGGAATGGAATACTTGTTTTCAATAAGCTTTTCCCATTGAATGAGCAAATCACTATTGGGAACTACAATTAAGATTCTCGTTTTTCCTTCATACCATTTCTGCGTAACAACAAGCATAGCTTCAGTTGACTTTCCAAGCCCACTTTCATCCATCAAAACTACACCCTTTGTATAAGGCGAGCGTGTTGCAAACAAAGCAGCGCCGACCTGATAAGGGTACACTTTTATATCTGATGAGGCAAAAGTCGGTATGAATTTATCGTCATCTTGCAAGCTATCAAGTATTCTTGCCGTATAGTATGCGTGAAACGGTGTAGCGGTCATAAGAATCTCCTTTCTGTAATTTTATCAGAATAACTGTACTAAAAGCAGTACACTTTATTCATCAACAAGCTCCATAATATCATCAAGATTACATTCAAGTGCTTTGCAGATTCGCACGAGAACATCTGTGGTTACATTCTCACCTTTATTCATTTTTGCAAGAGTGTAATTGCTCACATTTGCTTTTTCAGAAAGCTCTTTTTTCATCATATCTTTGTCGATTAAAAGCTTCCAAAGTTTCTTGTATGATACTGCCATTTTTGTCACCTCTCTGTTATATAGTTGAACATTATAAATTATATCATAAAAATGCGAATAATACAATAGTTTGAGCAAACTTTGTTAAGGAAAACAAAAAATAAATTAGCGAAAACAAAATTTTATGGGGCGATAAAGGTAAAAAGGGAAACTGTCCGATTTAGAAGGACCAAGTGCAACATAACTTACATTATGTATAAAAATTCGTTTTTACATTCTTACATTTGCAAATACACCAAAGGCACTCCGTTTGGAGTGCCTTT
>JAXJPK010000219.1:0-8557 GCA_036311705.1 Clostridia bacterium | reverse complement strand
TAAGCTCCTCAACAGATGCTGCATTTATATCAAGCCTTCCGTTCTCATCATACGCCGAATCATATACTTCCCTAATCTCAGGTGTGGATTCAGGCAGGTCAATCGACTTAATTGTAAATTCCGCAGGGTCATACTTTTCAAGTATCAAGCCTGCCGCAACGCCTACCAAAACGAGAAACAGACAGCCTAACAGCTTAGTCTTTTTCGAAAATTCAACCTTCATCAGAATTCTGAACCCTTTCAATGAATGCTCTGTCCTCATCGGTCAGCCATATATCGTCTAACATATCAGGACGCTTTTTAACTGTCGCCAAAAGCGACTGTTCGTGCTTCCACTTATCTATCAGCTCATGATTTCCCGAAAGCAAAACATCAGGTACTTCTCTATCGTGCCAAACTCGCGGTTTAGTGTACTGCGGATGCTCCAGAAGCCCCTGAAAATGTGATTCATTTTCAAATGAGCCGTTATTCGACAATACGCCCGGGATAAGCCTTGCAACCGTATCAATAACCGTCATTGCAGGCAATTCACCGCCCGTCATAACAAAATCGCCGATTGAAATTTCCGCATCAACTATTTCATCAAGAACACGCTGGTCAACACCCTCATAGTGTCCGCACAAAAGAACAATATGCTCGTGTTTTTTTAGCTCAATAGCCTTTTCTTGATTAAAAACACTACCCTGCGGTGACATAAACACAGTATAGGGCTTATAATCCAATCCCTCGGCAATATGCATATATGCCCGATATATCGGCTCCGCACTCATCAGCATACCACCGCCGCCGCTGTATGGTGTGTCGTCAACCTTTCTGTGCTTGTCAAGGGTAAAATCCCTAATGTCTATAAAATTCAGCTCGATTAATCCCGCTCTTTGGGCTCTGCCGATAACGGATTCACCCAGGACACTGTAAAACATTTCAGGGAAAAGCGTTAGAACATCAAACCTCATCATCAAGCCCTTCCATTACATTAACTATAACCTTTCCGCCCTCAATATCAACATTCTTTACAACCTCGTCAATAACGGGCAAGAGCAGATTTTTCTTTCCGTCCCTTTTAACATCATATATATCGCTTGCACCTGTGTTAAACACATCTGCAATAATGCCGATTTTCTCACCCGATTCGGTAAACACCTCAAGCCCGATGAGGTCTACAATGTAATAAACACCCTCGGGAAGCTCGCCCAAATCGTCACGCTCGGCATAGAGTACAGCGTTCTTATACTGCAATATGTCGTTAATATCGCTGTATTCCTTAAATTTGACTATAAGATTATTCTTTTGGTATCTCACACTCTCAATATTTAATGGCTTGTATTCTGATTTATTTTTTATATATATCACGGTTAAATCCTCGAAAACATCCGGAGCGTCTGTCCAGGGCACAATCTTTACTTCGCCTCTCAAACCGTGTGTATTTACAATTTTACCTATTTCAAGAAGTTTCTTTTCCATTGTTATCACAAATTCCTTTTAAAAAATTAAGGCCGCCCGATTTATAAGCGGACAGCCTCCATTTCGATTTGTTAATAAAGAATTATTAAACTATATCGACCGATACTTTCTTATTTTCTCGGCTTGCCGCAGCTTTAACAACAGTACGCAATGCTTTTGCAATACGCCCCTGCTTTCCGATAACCTTGCCCATGTCACCCTCGGCAACTCGCAGTTCAAGTGTAACCGTTTCGTCCTCGTTTGTAATCTCTGTTATGTTTACCATATCAGGATTATCAACAAGTGCTTTGGCGATGATTTCTAATACTTCCTTCATCATACGCCCCTCCATTAGTCGATGATATTGGATTTCTTAAGAAGAGCCTTTACCGTGTCTGTAGGCTGTGCTCCGTTTGCAATCCACTTTTTAGCGGCATCTGCATCGATTTTAATAGTTGAAGGATTTGTAAGCGGATCATATGTTCCGATTTCTTCAATAAACTTACCGTTTCTCGGTGCTCTTGAATCTGCAACTATAACTCTATAAAACGGTGCCTTTTTCGCACCCATTCTTCTCAATCTGATTTTAACTGCCATTGTTATTTCACCTCCTGTTAAATTTCGTTTTTGTATAATAAATATATTTTTGATATATTAATTATCATTTCATATTTCTCAAGCGTTTTAGCATTCTTTGCTGTTTTCCGCCCGATAATTGTTTCATAATTTTTTGCATATCGGCAAACTGCTTTAGCAGCTGATTGACATCCTGAACTCTCGTTCCGCTGCCCTTTGCAATTCGGATTTTTCTATTCGCCGCAATAATTTTCGGATTACGGCGTTCCTCCGGAGTCATTGACTGAATTATAGCCTCAATATGCACCATTCTTTTTGCATTTTCCTCAGTGTCAACCTGGTCCAGCATTTTTCTGTCCATTCCGGGCATCATACCGAGAATTTGCGAAAACGAGCCAAGCTTTTTAATCTGGTTTAGCTGTGCTAAAAAATCCTCCAAATCAAACTGTGACTTTCTGATTTTAGCCTCAAGCTCCATAGCCGCCTTTTCGTCAAATTCGGCTTGAGCCTTATCGACAAGCGACAATATATCACCCATACCGAGTATTCTCGATGCCATTCTGTCGGGGTGGAACAGTTCGAGGTCACCAAGCTTTTCGCCGACTGATGCAAACTTAATCGGCTTTCCCGTCACCTGTTTAACAGAAAGTGCCGCACCGCCTCGTGTATCACCGTCAAGCTTCGACAGAATAACACCCGTTATATCAAGCTGGTCATTAAACGATTTTGCTACATTTACCGCGTCTTGACCTGTCATTGAATCTACAACAAGCAAGATTTCCGTTGGATTTGTTTCGGCTTTTATATTGCTCAACTCGCCCATAAGCTCGTCATCAATATGCAATCTACCTGCCGTATCGAGAATTACGGGGTTGTTACCGTGTACTATTGCATACTTAACAGCTTCTTTTGCAATAGTAACAGGATTTTCGTCTGTTCCCATCGAAAATACAGGCTGATTAATCTGTTTTCCCAATACTTCAAGCTGTTTAACAGCCGCAGGACGATACACATCGCACGCAACCATAAGCGGCCGCCTGCTCTGCTTTGACAAATGTAGTGCAAGCTTCGCTGTTGCAGTAGTTTTACCTGCACCCTGCAAACCGCACATCATTATGACTGTCGGCGGCTTTTGCGAAAACTCAAGAGCCGACGCTGTTGAACCAATCATCTCCGTCAACTCGTCATTGACAATTTTAACAAGCTGCTGTGACGGCGTTAGTGATTCCAAAACCTCTGCTCCCAACGCTTTTTCGGAAACCTTATTAACAAACTCTTTAACAATTTTAAAGTTTACATCCGCCTCAAGAAGTGCAAGCTTAATTTCACGCATCGCTTCTTTTATATCCTTTTCAGTAAGCTTTCCTTTGCCGCGAAGTTTTTTAAATACGCCTTGCAGCTTATCAGCAAGACTTTCAAAAGCCATATGATGCACTCCTTTCGGTTTATATGTTCTCGGAAATTGATTTTATAATATCCTCAAGCTCTGATTTTTTGTCCGTATCGGGAATATCCGAAACAATTGACTTCATCTTATCCAATCCGATATTTATTCTTTCAAATCTTGCCGCAAGTCCAAGCTTTTCCTCAAAGCTTTTCAGGTGCTTTTCGCCCTGCTTTAAAAAGGCCATAACACCCTGACGGCTTATTCCCATATCGTCTGCAATCTCGCTTAACGACAAATCCTGGTTATAATAGCAATCGAGTGCCTCCGCTTGTTTTTCCGTCAGCAAACCGCCGTAAAAGTCAAGCAAAATCACAAGCTTTAAGTCTTTTGCCATCTCAAACCTCTCTGCTGTAAATCATTTTTACTTTACACGTGATATTTTACACTATTTTCTGCGTTTGTCAATAGCTTTATAAATAAAATTTAGTCCTGATGCGGAGATATTCTTTGTATAATTTCCACTAATTCATCGAGTGTAACGAGTCTGTTTAAAACATCAAGGAGCATATTCGCAGAAAGCTTTGCGGGAATATTGAGCTCTTTCGATAGTTTGCATCGCAGCTCCCTTGAATTCTCTCCGCCTGATAAACCAAGCAAATATAAGTCGGTTTTAGTTATATTTCCCTGCTTTGTATTACTCTCCGCATTATCTATCACACAGCCGGCATCCCTCAATGCTTTTATTATTATCTCCTCGCTCATACCCTCAACGCCGAGTAAGCCCTCTTTTGATGCCGTTCTTTTCCGTCTTTCCTTGCCCGTAATATCGGGTACATACGCATTTTTAACAATACCGTCCTTTGCCTTCTCTTTAATAAAATTGCGAATACGCATTCCTGCCGAGTCCGAATCCGTTAAAATAACAATCCCCGTCTTTTTCGCAAGCTCACAGATAGTGTTTATGAAATCCTCGTTCGTATATACCGCAAAACCGTGTGTGGTAACAATAATCCCGTCCAAAAAATCCGAGAGCTTTATTTTATCATAATTACCCTCAACAATAACAGCTTCTTTTATTTTATACATTTCTCTCTCCTATATTATGCAAAGGCATTAAATGCATGAAATCCGCAAACAATGCGGATTTCAACATCAATTTTATTCAATAAGGCTTTATCAAACATTGATTTTATGGCATTTTAAGCCTTTGAACAATCTGCGCTAAATGCAACAGACTCTTAACTGTCATCTTGGAACATTCACATAATGTATAGTATTTATTATTCCCTCTGCTATGCCTCTTGCAACTTTATTCTGATAATCGTCACTGCACATCAGCTTTAATTCCTTCTCGTTTGAGATAAAACCAACTTCAATCAATACAGCGGGCATATTTGAACGGCGGATAACCGCCCAGTTAGCCATTCTGATGCCTCTGTCATTTGACTTCATATACTTAAGCATTCCCTCAAGAACATTCGTTGCGAACTCCTGACTCGTGAGTCCGTATTCGTCCCCATTATTCTCCTCGGAATAATAAACCTCTGTACCGCTTGCACTCTCATCCTCTGCCGAGTTAATATGAATACTTGCAAATAACGCACAATCCTTGTCATTTGCCATTTGAGGACGCTCTGATAGCGACGGAAGCGTATCGCCCGTCCTTGTCATAGCTGTTTTATAACCGTTGCTGTCGAGAATTGCTTTAACCTTATATGTAATAGAGAGCGTCAAATCCTTTTCATTAATGGTTTTACCGTTCAATTTTCCCAATGCACCGGGGTCCGTTCCGCCATGCCCTGCATCAAGCATAATCACCTTCTTTGCGTCTACAGCACTCGCTTTTACAATTCCCTTGTTGTACTGCGAATTGACGGCAGAGTCGCCTGCCTGAGAGTAATCCTTATCGGACGGCTTGGGTGTTGCGGTAGAAGTCGGGGATTTTTCGCCCGTAACCGTAACTGTTATTGTTACGACCTTGTCTTTAATATCAACCTTATAGCTTCCAAGATTTACTACATCAACCACAATCCTTGTCCGTTCATTATCCACACCAATACGAACAGCCTTAATTATATCCGACTTAAATTCCTCTGTGCTTGCACCGAGCTTACAGTCTATACCCTTAAAGTCCACAACAACCCTTTCGGGATTTTCCAAATCGAAATATGAAACCTTTCCTTTCGGTGAGGCATCGCAGTTGACTGTAATCTTAAGCTTTTTACTTGTTACAAACTCATTTGTAACACTTTTGATATTTATTTTTTCTGTTGGCTTTACGGTCGGTGTCGGTTTAACAGTCGGTGCCGCAGTCGGCTTTGGTGTTGGAGTAGGTGTCGGAACAGCCTCTGCAGTGGGTGCCGTTATACGAATTTCACCTTTATCACCAACAAAATCCACTTTCATTCCGACGCTCTCACTTATAAATCGTACAGGAACCATAGTTTTTGTCAGCCCGCCCGGCTTGTATATAAGCTTGGGAACGACATTATCGGGTATTTTAACGGGCTTTCCGTTTATATATGCACAGTTATTATTTATATGCATAGTTATTGTTTGACCGCCATATCTGACTTTAACTGCACGGGAGTCGCCGTTATATTCAACAATCGCACCCAGCTCCTCAAAAATTTCTCGGACAGGAACAAGTGCATGATCGTTAAAAATAATCGGTTCCATTGGTGATGATATTTCTCTGTCATTTACAAAAAGCTTATAAACAGAACCTGTATATATATGCTCCGCACCGTCATAACAAATCGTTATTCCTTGTGCTAAAGCAGTTATGTTTAAAAACACCGTTGCAAACACAGCCACAGCCATAATTAAAAACTGCTTAAAATATTTCACCCATCCACTCCCTTTCAGTTTTATTCCGAAAACGGAATATCAAAATGCTCATATGCAAGCTTTGTAGCAATTCTGCCGCGAGGCGTTCTGGAAATAAATCCCAACTGCAACAGGTAAGGCTCATATACATCCTCAATCGTGTTCGGCTCCTCACCTACCGTTGCCGCAAGAGTTTCAAGCCCGACGGGGCCGCCGCCAAAGTTTTCTATCATTGCACGAATCATACGGCTGTCAATCGAGTCAAGCCCAAGCTCGTCCACTTCAAGCCGTTTCAGTGCCATATCCGCAACCTCGTAGGTTATAACACCGTTCGCACGAACCTGTGCAAAATCACGCACTCTTTTTAAAAATCTGTTTGCAAGTCTTGGTGTACCTCTTGACCTTGATGCGATTTCCGCCGCACCGTCATGGTCAATCACAACATCCAAAAGCCCTGCACTTCGCTCAACAATTTTCGTTAGCTCCTCTGTTGAATACAATTCAAGCCTTGAAACCACGCCAAATCTGTCTCTTAACGGTGCCGAAAGTAAACCCACACGAGTTGTTGCACCTATAAGTGTAAATTTAGGCAAATCTATCCGTATTGATTTTGCCGCAGGACCTTTACCTATTATTATATCAAGTGAATAATCCTCCATTGCAGGATAAAGTATCTCCTCAACCGTCCTTGACATACGATGTATCTCGTCAATAAACAGAATATCATGCTCTGATAAATTAGTTAAAATAGCCGCAAGGTCACCTGCTTTTTCTATTGCAGGTCCGCTTGTTATACGGATATTAACTCCCATCTCGTTTGCGATAATTCCTGCAAGCGTGGTTTTTCCCAATCCCGGAGGGCCGTAAAGCAAAACATGGTCGAGTGCCTCTTTTCGCTCAAGAGCCGCCTGAATATAAACCTCAAGATTATCCTTTGCTTTTTCCTGCCCGATATAATCCTCTAACCTATGCGGTCTTAATCCGTATTCTACATCCGTATCCTCTGCAATCATACCTGCGGACACGAAACGCTCATCCTCATCAAACATCTAAATTCCTCCGTTACATAAGCTGTACAAGTGCTTTTTTTATCAATTCCTCCGTAGAAAGCGACTCGTCAAGCTTTGCAAGTACCGTTTTCGCCTCTTGTGCGTTATAACCCAAAACAGTCAACGCACTCATAGCCTCCGCCTTCGAGCCTATAATAACCGCCTCTCGTGCCGGTGCGTCATCTATTTCCGCCGAAAGCCCCAACGCCTCGTTGTCTATCTTATCCTTTAGTTCAAGAATTACTCTTTTTGCAGCCTTCGGGCCTACTCCCGACGCCTTTGTCAGTAGCTTTTCATCACCCGTAATAATAGCAGATGCAAGCTTTTGCGGAGATGCAACCGATAATAGTGCAAGCCCGGCTTTAGGTCCTACTCCCGAAACAGAGATAAGGAGCAGGAACATTTTCCTCTCCTCCTCGCTGTAAAATCCGTAAAGCTCCATTGCGTCCTCACGCACATTCAAATATGTATAAACCGTTATTTCGCTTCCAACAGAACCGGCTTTCTCTATACAGCTAAGCGATGTGTATATCATATACCCAACACCCGAATTATCAACAACGAGATAATTCTCACCCTTTGCCGCAAGCGTTCCATTTATATAATAATACATAGCTCTCTCCTACAAAAATATATTTACATAATATCACAGAAAAATATTATTGTCAACATAAATGTTAAAAAAATGTTACTTTTTCGGTTAAATATAACACATTTCCCAACTCTTCATTGTAAGCCGTTTTCATTCTTTATCTTATCTCAAAAATGGTATCAAGATATTAAAATTGTGATACACAATAACAAAATAGTGCATTGACCTAAATATGTGGTGATTATATAATACACCCATCAATATCATATCAGAAAAGAGGGATTTAATATGTATAATTTTCCTATAGGTGTAATTTTGGAATCTTTCCGAACAGACAGAAGCACAGCTATACAAAAAGCAGCAGCTATGGGTGCAAACAGGATTCAAATGTACACAACCACAGGTGAAAACTCACCCGAAAAGTTGAGCAGTGCAGCACAGAGAGCAATACTTAACGAGGTTAAGGACAGCGGTATGGTTTTCTCGGCACTTTGCGATATAGGCTGCAAAGGCTTCCTCACAATCGAGCGTGAAGTAGGAACATCTCCGCAAACAGATATTAAAACCGCATATAATTTCCTTAAAGATATTATCGCAAATAACTAAAAAAACCGATCTCCCAATCGTCAGATTTTCGGTCTGACCTTTGGGAATCGGTTTTAGATTTTTAAAAGGGGATTTGCC
>JAXJPK010000218.1:0-6341 GCA_036311705.1 Clostridia bacterium | reverse complement strand
TTTCTATATTTCGTGCCGCACCGAAAAACTTTTTCGGCTTGTATAATGCGTTCGGATCAAGACCGCCTGTTAGTGTTCGACCTGTCGGCGGCTCTGTCAGGTTATACGCTCTGACAAGCCTTGTTATTGAGTCAAGCAAAATCACAACATCCTTTTTCTGCTCAACAAGTCTTTGTGCACGCTCCAAAACGAGCTCGGACAAACGGCAATGATTTTCGGGCATCTGGTCGAATGTCGAATAAATAACATCGCAGTCTATCGACTTCTTTATATCGGTAACCTCCTCGGGGCGTTCGTCAATAAGCAAAATTATAAGCTTTATTTCAGGGTTATTTTTCCGTATTGCCTTTGCAATATTTTTAATAATAGTCGTTTTTCCTGCCTTTGGCGGTGCAACTATCATTCCACGCTGACCCTTTCCGATTGGTGAAATAATATTAATCAGGCGTGTTGACAGCTCTTTTTCGTTGTTTTCAAGATTAATTCTTTCCTCGGGAAAAATGGGAATAAGCTTATCAAATTGACGGCGTTTTAGTGCCGTTTCGATTGTGTCGCCGTTTATCCTTTTAACATATAGAAGCGGTGACGACTTCTCATCTCCCCGTATCTTGCGGCAATCACCCATTATCTCATCACCCGTCTTTAGGTTAAACCGCCTTATCTGCGTGGGTGATACATAAACATCATCTGACGAGGACTCAAAATTCTCCATTCTTAAAAATCCGTATCCGTCAGACTTTACTTCAAGCACGCCTGTCACTTCGCTGACATCGTTCGGGCGTTCTTTTTGCGGCTGCGGCTCTTTCGCCTCTAACTCAAGCAATAAATTTATTATATCAAGCTTTTTCAACGCTGAGATTTTTTCTATTCCTGCATCTTGTGCGAGCTTTTTCAGCTCATCTTTAGTCATGTTATTCAAATCCTGAAATTTATACATATTATATCCCCTTATATTACTTTAAATATGTCGATTTCTGTCGACTTAACAATTTCAATGTCCAAACCCTTTAAAATATCCTCAAATATATCTATAACAAAAACCTCTGTCGGATAATGCCCGGCATCAATAACGGCTATACCGCTGTCCACGCTGTCGGCTGTTATATGATACTTCATATCCGCCGTAACAAACACATCAGCACCCATCAAAATAGCCTCGGGTATCAAATCATCACACGCACCGCCGCCGACGCCTACTCTTTTAACAGTACGCTCCAAATCGCCCGACACTCTCACAAACGGTGTGTTAAGCCTCGTTTTAACCAATTCAGCATATTCTTTTAATGTAACGCTATTTTTGAGATTTCCGATTCTGCCAAGACCGCGGCCGACAAATCCATCCTTCTTTTCAATAACCTCGCATTCCTCCAGACCGAGCTTTGTTGCAAGAACCTCATTAATCCCGTACCTTGCACAATCCATACTTGTATGTGCAGAATACAAGGCAATATCATTTCTGATAAGCTCCTTTAATATGTAACCCTGCTGTGAATTATAATCAACCTTTTGAATACCCTTAAACAAAATCGGATGATGCGAAACAATCATATCGGCACCGACCTTTATTGCCTCATCTATATTCTCTTTAAACATATCAAGGGTTATATACACCTTTTTTACTTCTTTTTCCTTATCGCCCGTTATGAACCCCGAATTATCCCAGGGGTACTGTAATCCGAGCGGTGCAAACTCCTCTATTCTCTTAATAATATCCTTAACCTTTGCCATTTACCATTCTCTCCAATTCTATAAGACACCTTTTATAATAATCAAGCTTTTCAACATCGCAGTTGTTTGAGTTATTCAGTCCGTTAATAATCTTTTTAAATTCCCGTCTTTTCTTATTATATAAATCAAAAAAACGATTATTTCCCTTAAGATACGGCGGTATATGATAATATATGTCCTTTGTAAAAGGCTTCATATCCCCTTTTTGAGCCACAATTATGTTATATACTCTCGCCCCCTCGCACTCAATATCCTCGTTAATAATCTCAAACCCGTTCCCGATCAGGAATTTTCTCAATTCATATTGTGCATTCATCGGCTGCAAAACAAGCTTCATACTCTTTGCCGTTTCCATATCGTTTTTTATAATTTCGCAAATAAGTTCGCCGCCCATTCCTGCAATTACCGCAGTATCCGCCTCATACGGCTTTATAACCGACAAGCCGCTCCCGAGCCGGGTTTCTATCACATCAGACATATTATTCTTATTAATATTCTCCCGTGCCATATTGAGCGGCCCCTCACGAACATCAGTCGCTATAACCCTTTTTGCACGGGATAGCCTTATAAGCTCCGTCGCAACAAAAGCGTGGTCCGTACCAATATCGGCTGCAACGGTTGAGTTTACATAATTCATTATACAATTTAATCTTGCTGTCAGCATAATATTTCCTTTTAAGTTTAGTTTTCCATAAATAATTTTTAATATATTATTGGGTAAAATAACGAAATAAAGCCAATTATCCATAATTTCAACACTTTTTCCACACTATATATGTGAATTAGCCTTATAATTGCTGTCAACTTATCCACTTGACGAAGTTAAGCCATTTTTTTCATTCACTTTTCCACAACTTTCGTGGAAAACTGTGTGGATATTATGGATAACTGTTATTGAAACCATTAAATTAAGCCATTTTAGATGTTAATAAATGAATGTTACAAATATTACAACCGCATTACATAAAATATATCGTTGACATAAATGTTTTATAATAATTATGTAAACAATATTACATAATTATACCACCGTTTACCG
Source organism: Clostridia bacterium (assembly GCA_036311705.1). GTDB lineage: Bacteria > Bacillota > Clostridia > UBA1381 > UBA1381 > Ornithomonoglobus. Next base: position 3,574 of record JAXJPK010000218.1, on the reverse strand, counting down.
CTAAAACAGTACCCGTTGTAAATCCCGACTCCTCACCTGCAAAATACATAACCGCACGCACGACCTCACTCGGATTTCCCAATCTCATAACGGGTGTTTCATCTGCAAGCTCTTGTTTATCCTCTTCTGTTAAATGAGCGTTCATATCTGTATTTATAACGCCGGGCGTTATGCAGTTCACCGTTATTCCCGACGGACCGACTTCCTTTGCCAATGCTTTTGTAAAACCAATCAGAGCCGCCTTTGACGCACTGTAATGCACCTCACAGCTGCCGCCCGTTTCTCCCCACATTGACGATATATTTATAATCCGACCGTACTTTTTATTTATCATGCCGCCGATGAACTCTTTTGTCACCATAAAAGCACCTTTCATATTTGTGTTAAACATTTCATCATAATCGGATTCGGTTATATCCTGAAATACTTTTATCTGCGAAACTGCCGCGTTGTTTATCAAAATATCAATCGAGCAGGATTTCTTTACAATATCTGCGGCTCTTTTAATATCGTCACAATTGGATATATCGCACTTTATCCCTACGGCGTTTGTTTTTTCCATAAGCTTTTTTGCTTCTGCGTCGCTTTTTTTATAAAAGAAATAGACATTGCATCCCAAATCACAAAAGCTTCTTACGCACTCCGCTCCTATCCCTCGGCTGCCGCCCGTTATAAGTACATTCTTCATATAAATGCTCCCGTTTTTTTATATAGTAAATTATATCATTTCATTAAATTATTGTCAATCCTTAAAATCTATTAGTCATAATAACCTAATTATGTTACGGATTTTTTACTAATCGGACAAATATAAATTAAATATTGCAAAAGAATAAAATTTATGTTATAATAAAATGTGATAAAATACAGGAAATTTACCTATAAGGAGAATAAAACTATGGACTGCAATAAAATATGGATGGATTTGCAGGATGCTATAAAACAAGCCGTTGAATCGGAGGTTAGCTATTCGGTACATATTAAACCGGCAAAAGCAGTTTCATTCGACAATTCAGTTTTCGTCATAGCTGTTCCCACTTCTATAACAAGAAATATGATAGATTTCAGATTTAAAGACAAAATAGAAAGCACATTAGAAGCATACACAGGACAGAAGGTTACATTAAAGATAATTCTTGAAGAAGAAACAGAACAGTATATGGAGAGTATTTCATTAGAAAAGAATGCACTTGTGCAAAATATGACATCTAATGAAACAAATTCCACACTTAACGAAAAATATACATTTGAAAACTTCGTTATCGGCTCATCAAACGAATACGCTGCGGCTGCGGCTATAAGCACAAGCGAAAACCCGGGCCGTATTTACAATCCTCTGTTTCTCTACGGCAATTCGGGACTTGGTAAAACACATCTTATGTGTGCAATCGGTAACAGGATAAAGAAAGAACATCCCGATTATAAAATTATATATGTAGCAACAGAGAATTTCACGAACGATTTTGTAGATTGCATTAAAAACTACAAAATGGATTCGTTCCGTAAAAAATACAGAACAGCGGATGTATTGCTTGTTGATGACGTTCAGTTTTTAGAGAACAGAGAGGGCTTCCAGGAAGAGTTTTTCCATACCTTTAATGATTTGCAATCACTTAATAAGCAGATAGTTCTGACGAGCGATAAAAAACCGAGTGAGCTTATAACGCTTGAGGAAAGGTTAAGGACTCGTTTCTCACAGGGACTTCAAATAGATATTGCCGTTCCTAACTATGAAACAAGACTTGCAATTTTAAGAAAGAAATCGGAGATTAATAAATTTAATATAGATGAAGAAATATTAGAATATATTGCCGACCGATGCAAGTCAAATGTCAGAGAGCTTGAGGGAGCCTTGTTAAAGGTAATTTCTATAGCACAGTTGAGCTTTAATAAAAAGATAGATTTAGACCTTGCAAAGAAGGTTATTGAATCAATATTGCCCAAAGACGGAATTGTTAAAATAACGCCTGATAAGATTATGGACAAGGTTTCAACATTTTACGGTGTAACAAAAGCGGAATTAATAGGAAAAAGCCGAATTAAACCACTTGTTGTTCCCCGTCAGGTTGCGATGTATTTATGCTCAAAGCTTACGGATATGAATCCGAGAATGATTGGTAATGCATTCGGTAACAAGGACAGAACAACAGTTCTGCACAGCGTTGAAAAAATCGAAAATGACCTTCAATATGATGAGGTTATGAAGGTCAATATCGACTACATAATTAAAGATTTGGAAACTATGTAAAACCGATGCAAAACCGATGGAAAAAGGGTGAATAAAAAAATTAAGGGGAATTGTGATAATTTTAAGTGATTTTTATGCACGGACAATAAACAGGTGAAGTTAATAAAAAATAGCTTAACTGCCTGATAAAATCCACTTTTCCATATTTTCCTCACCCCTACTACTATTACTATAAAATAATATTATTAATATATAAATATATATGCAGAAAATAAAAATTTTAAGATGTTGATAAAGTTATTCACAAAAAGGAGTAAAAAAAATGAAATTAGTATGCTCGAACACAGTTTTAAATGATATAGTAAATACAGTTCAAAAAGCAATAAGTGCAAAATCATCACATCCTATTTTAGAATGTATTAAAATTGACGCTCAAAGTGACGGTCATGTTGTTGTCACAGCAAACAGCATTGAGCTTTGCATAGAATATACAACAGAGATAACAGTATATGAAATCGGCACAATTGCATTGCCGTCTAAAATATTCGGTGAGATAGTAAGACGCCTTCCCGAAGGTGAGGTTAAGATTACAACTGATGAAAAGAATTATATTACGGATATAGAATGTGAACAAAGTAAGTTTAATATTCAAGGAATGGGAGCGGAGGACTTCCCTGATGTACCGATAGTTGATGAAGAGTACAGAACAAAGATTTCGCAAAAGGAATTAAAGCAGATAATCAGAAAAGTATTTCCGTTTATTTCCGTAATAGAAACAAGAAAGCCTATTTTAACAGGTGCATTATTTGACTTCAAAGGTGACAAGTTAAGCGTTGTCGGAACAGATTCACACAGACTTGCTGTTATAAATGTTCCGATAGAGATGAACACACTGCCCAAAAAGTTCGTTGTTCCCGGTTCAACTCTTGCAAAGGTCAACCAGCTTCTGAGTGATGAAGATGATTTAACTGTTGATATTATTGTATCGGACAAGAATATTTTATTTGATTTCGGCAGCTTCCAGGTATATTCAAGATTGCTTGACGGCGAATTTTTGAAGTATGAGGTAATTTTATCTGCATCAAACTCTATTAAGGTTGTCGCAGAGAAACAGAAAATTGTAAACAGTCTTGAACGAGCTAATCTGATTATAAATGATGACTTATCATCAAAGACAGAAAACAAAATGCCCGTAAGACTTAATATTTCATATAACAAGATAGAAATATCTTGTAAAACTGTTAAAGGCTATGTTAACGACACAGTTGAAGTTCAGCAGGACGGCGGAGATTTACTGATAGGTCTTAACTGCCGCTTTATGCTTGACGCACTTAACGCTTGTGATGATGAAAATGTTATAATGGAATTTTCCGCACCCACAAGCGG
>JAXJPK010000217.1:0-16222 GCA_036311705.1 Clostridia bacterium | reverse complement strand
CATCAATTTTATTCAATAAGTCTTTATCAAACATTGATTTTATGGCATTTTAAGCCTTTGAACGATCTGCGCTAAATGCAACAGCCCCTCAAAAATAATTGTTTTAGCAATGTTTTTGTTATTTATTTATATTAAAACATATAAATTTACTGTCAAACGATTGGCGATGTTTTTTACATCCCCCATCATTTTTTCAAATATTCTTCATATATGCTTGTTGCTTTTTGAGTGTCCTGCGTTATTATCATAACCACTGTATCCTTATACTCCGCAATAACAGGAGCTGTGAGCTTTCCTACCTCTCCCGGTCTGTATTTTTCATATTCGGAGCGTTTATTCTCAAGGTACTTATTAAGCTTTTCTATCATTGATGCTGTATTTGATGTTTTAACTATCAAAAACTCATCACACACCCCGTTAGTGCCTACATATGCCGTTATTTCGCTGTAATCTTTGGGGCTTATCAAATATCGTCTTTCAGCAGATGAAGAATCAATTTCGGTAAGCACCTCTGAAAAAACAGCGTTATTAACCAACACCGACGCAAGCTCGGAATTAATTATTTCTTTCTTTTTTCCGCATCCCAAAACAGAAACAGTCAAAGCGATTGCAATAATAGATATAAGTATTCGTTTCATACTATCAATCCTCCTTGTCCGCTTTCTTTTGAGCTACCGAGTTTTTCAACACATTTACAGTCGGCTCCGGTGATTCCTCGCTGTTTTTGGATGTAGCTTGCGGAGCTTCGGTTGCCTTTTCAGTTGCCTTTTTATCGTTCTTGTTTGCAGCGTCATTCTCCTTATCCTCGTCATCATCTTCATCAATTAAATTGGAGCTTTCGGGGATATACGCTTTCTTTGATGTATAGTACAATAAATCAGTAACAGCAGCTTTGTTCAGATTTACACCATCGGCAGATACGCTATTAGGCAGAAATCCTTTGTTATCGCCCAACGCATCTACTGAATCAACATAGTATATTTCTTTATCAAATGCTATAGATTTTATTTGCTTATTAAATTCATTGACTTTGCCCTTTGTCACATCTCCTCCGTTTGAAACCTCAAGCGTTACAGGCGGAATACCTATCATATATATCTTTGCGTTAGGCTGATACTCCTTTATTTTTTCCACAAAACCATTATAGCTTTCCTTGAACTCGCCTGCAGACATTGTTAGCATTTCATTTTCACCAAACGACAAAAATATCTTTTTAAAAGATTTATTCTTGAACTGGTCAGCAACAGAAACGGTACCTCCCGAATTTGTAACAGTATATACATTGTCAAGGTCTATATTTACACCCGTATAAAAATCAACATCATCAAGTAATCCGTACATAGCTATACTGTCGGCAACAGAATTTCCTGCAAACGCAGAATTATTAAAGAATTCTGCATTAATATCACTCTTGTCACGATTTGTTGTATAAACGCTCGAGGGCTCATATAAAGTATTAGTGTTTGGTGCGACAGTCGTTGTTTCTATCGGTGTGACCTGCGTAGCTTTCTCCCTCTTGTTCGCCGTCTTAACGATAACCGCCACCGCAACTACAGCCAATACCAATACTGTAATCGTGCAGTTTCTTCTTCGTTTTAGACGCTTCATTCTCTCACGCCGTTTACGCTCTTGCTCACGCCTCCACATCCGTTGCGACATAGCCATAATCCTTCCCCCTTCGTAAATTTATATCATCATTTTTTCTTTAATATCTCAATCGCTTTATTAAGCTGTGTATCGTCCTCAATCGGAATATCAGAAACATAGCTTTCTTTGTACTTTTCAGGTAATTCAACTGTGTAATCAGGTTCAATACCGATTCCGTGAATGCATTTCCCGTTTGGAGTGTAATATTTCGATATAGTCATAGACATACCCGACCCATCCCACAAAGGGAACACGGATTGGACTATGCCCTTTCCAAAGCTTTTAGTTCCGACAATATCTGCCCTGCCATAATCCTTTAAAGCTCCTGAAAGCACTTCCGAAGCACTTGCACTCCTACCGTTTATTAGAACAACCATCGGAATATTAAGATCACTTTTATCAGACTTATGCTCGTTTCTTTTTCCGTCTTTTGTTTCCGTATATGTTATAAGACCTTCAGGCAGTAAATAGTCTGCTATATTGCATACAACCTCCAACACTCCACCAGGATTATCCCTGAGGTCTATAATCATTTTTTTCATTCCGCTATCTTGTAACTGTTTTACCGCATCTACAAATTCCGTGTATGTGTTAGTATTGGAGCTGTCTTTATTAGTATTAAATCCCAATATTGATACATACCCAATATCATTATCAAGCATTTTTGATAACACGGAATTTTCCACAACTTCTTTTCTCTCTATTTCAAAATCCAGCATCTGCCCGTCACGCTCTATTTTGAGCTTGACTCTCGTGCCTTCCTTGCCGTTCTTTATCGTTGCGACGCACTCGTCCATATCGGTGCCCTTAAACTCTTTACCTTCTGCCGAAATAATATAGTCACCGGGTTTTAGTCCTGCCTCATATGCGGGTGAATTTATAAACGCAGATAAAACCATAATTCTGTCTTTTTCATCATCAACGGCAACAATTACGCCTATACCTACATAGCCCTCTTCAAGCTTGCCCATATATTCCTCAAATTCATCTTTATCATAGTATCGGGTATATGGTTCATCAAGCGATCCTACATACGCCTTTACGGCAGCCTCGTCAGCTTTGTTATAATCAACATCTTCATAAAGATAGTTTTTTTCTATATAAGTATTAATAACATCAAGCTTTTCTTTAAGTGTCCCCGTCCTGGGATTATTTGCATACCTTGGTGCATTCACAGCATAATATACAGATGTTGCACCAAAAGTCAAAACCGCTGTTACTGCAACGGTCAAAACTGTTTTCATATATGGTTTCATCAATATCTCCTATATTCAAAAGGGCTGCTTCAAAACCTTTTAATGTCTTGCAGCAACCCTTGCAGTAACACTTTATCTCTTTACAATCATATTTTCATCGGATTTGATACAAGATACTTATGTACCATCATAGCTACCTTAAATACAATCGCTTGATCAAACTTTCTAAGATCCAATCCGGTTAGCTTGTATATCTTTTCCAATCTGTAAACAAGAGTATTTCTGTGAACAAACAGCTGTCTTGAAGTTTCACTCACATTCAAATCATTCTCAAAGAATTTGTTAATAGTAAGAATTGTTTCATCATCAAGCGTAGTGATATCGCCCTTTTTGAATACTTCTTTTAAGAATAGTTCACAGAGTTTAATCGGAAGCTGATATATAAGTCTGCCGATACCAAGATTATCGTAGCTTAAAACGCTCTTCTCTTCCTCAAATACTTTACCAACCTCAATAGCTATCTGTGCTTCCTTATATGAATTGTTAAGGTCATCAATACTTTCGGCAACAGTCGAAAGGCCCACAATTACCGGATACAAAATCTCCGAGCTGGCGGTATCTATCATCTGTCTTGCAATAGCCTCAAGCTCTTCGGTTTTAAGCGTTTCCTTAAGCTCCTTTATAAGAACAATATTATTAGAATCAATATTAATTACAAAATCATGTTCCTTGTCGGGATACATATTTCTGATAACCTCATAAATACCGCTCTCTCCCGAGCCTAAAACTTTAATGAAAAACACAGCTCTCGGAATATCGCAATCAACATGGAGTTCACGAGCTTTTTGATGCAAATCAAACGAAATCAGGTTATCGAATATTATATTCTGCATAAAATTGGTCTTATCGTACTTCTCATCATAGTAGTGACGCACATTATTCGCAGCCACAGCTACAGCATTACAGCAATACTTTGATGTTTCGTCTGTTCCTTCAACATATACCACATATTCCGAATAAGGCTTGTTTGACATGGAACGAATTGTAAATCCCTCTTTAAACAACAGCTTATCATTGTTAGATGCTGCACCTACCAAGGACTCCAATACCTCCTCGCTCGGCTCTGTGCCATGATATGCAAGCACAAGTCCGTGCGAATCAACAATTCCGAATCGCTTCGGGAATACCTCTGCCATCTGTGTCACAATATTTTGAAATGCTTTACTGATCATTATATTATCCTCCGGCTTTAATATGACAATACTACAAATTCAGAAATTATAATAAAACTAATTTATATAATTCAATTATCACCGATTATTATACTACATATTTTAAAAATTTTCAAGCATTTTTTACAAAAATAATTAATATTCCGAATAAAAATTCATATATCATTAATTTTTAAATTGACTGTTGTATAAGTTTTTATAAAACCCGTCAAAATTCATCAGCTCTTGATGCGTACCTCTCTCAACAATCTCGCCCTTGTTCATAACTAAAATCTGGTCCGCTTCTCTTATTGTTGAAAGTCTGTGTGCTACAATAAAGCTTGTTCTGCCTTGCATAAGCTTTAAGAAAGCCTTCTGGATTTGTATTTCGGTCCTTGTATCAATAGATGAGGTTGCCTCATCAAGCATAAGCATGGGTGGCAGACAAAGCATAATACGGGTTATGCATAAAAGCTGTTTCTGACCTTGCGAAAGTCTGCCCCCGTCCTCACCGATTACGGTATCAAACCCATTTGGCAATCGGCGAATAAACGAATATGCGTGAGTCGCTTTTGCCGCCTCTATTATTTCCTCCTCCGTTGCGTCAGGTTTTCCCATGATGATGTTTTCCCTTATTGTGCCTGATTTAAGCCATGTATCCTGCAAAACCATACCAAAGGATTTTCTCAAGCTTTTTCTTGTTACAGAGTTAATATTTTGATTGTCAACCTCAATTTCTCCGCTATCTACATCATAAAACCGCATCAGAAGATTAATAAGTGTTGTTTTTCCACAGCCCGTTGTTCCGACTATTGCTATTCGCTGTCCCGACTTTGCTGATAAGGATAAATTCTCAATCAGTTTCTGTTCGGGAGAATATGAGAACGATACATTTTTAAACTCAACCTTACCTGCATTAACATTGAGTTCCGTTAATCCGTTATCACTCGTTTCAGGCTCGGCTTCTATTAGTTCAAGCAATCGTTTTGCACAAGCCAACGCATTTTGAAGCTCGGTTATAACGCCTGATATTTCATTGAACGGTTTTGTGTATTGATTTGCATAGCTTAAAAAACAGGATAACTGCCCGACTGTTATTGCTCCTTTGCAAGCTGCTACTGCACCGAAAAATCCGACTGCTGCATACACGATATTATTTACAAACCTCGTTGACGGATTGGTTACCGAGGAATAGAATACAGCCCGCAAAGAGCACTTGTGCAATCTATCATTAATCTCCATAAACTCATTGACTGTTTCATCTTCATGCGAAAACGCCTTAATAACCTTTAGATTATTTATACTCTCATCTATAAGAGATGTCTGTTCTCCCCGTACCTCAGACTGTTTTTTGAACATATCATATGTCCTTGTTGCAATAAATTTTGCAACAAACAGCGATATAGGCGTTAAGACAACAACCACAAGTGCAATGGTAATGTCAATTCTGAACATAAATGCAAGCGTTCCTAAAATTGTCATAACGCCTGTGAATAGCTGTGTGAAGCCCATAAGAAGTCCGTCAGCAAACTGGTCGGCGTCGGATATAACCCGGCTCACAATATCTCCGCTCTGGTGTGAATCAATATATGAAATAGGCAAATGCTCAATTTTTTCAAACGCATCACGCCGCAAATCTCCCACAACCCCATACGATATTTTGTTGTTTATCGTGTTCATAATCCACTGACCGAGTGCAGTTATTCCCACAGCAATTCCTATCTGTACAAGGCGTGTTAAAAGCATTGGGAAATTGACATCTCCACTGCCTGCTATATTATCAATCGCATCACCTGCAATAATGGGTACATACAAAGTCAATGCAACTGTTAACGCCGCAAAAAACAGTGACAGCGATAAATATGCTCTGTATTTTTTTATATATCCCCAAACCTTTTTGATAGTTCCTTTATTATTCATTTTTCGTTTCCTCCTTGGGAAATTGCGAATAATATATTTCACTGTAAACCTCGCAATTTGCAAGAAGCTCACTATGAGTACCTATTCCTGCAACCGCACCGTCCTCCAGCACAATTATCTTATCTGCATACATTACCGATGATGCTCTTTGCGAAACAACAAATACTGTCGGGTTATATTCGAGATTTTTTATAGCACTGCGTAGCTTTGCATCTGTTGCAAAATCAAGTGCGGACGCACTATCGTCAAGTATCAGAATTTCAGGTTTTTTTGCAAGTGCCCTTGCAATAGTGAGTCTCTGCAGCTGTCCGCCCGAGAAATTCCTGCCATTCTGCTCAACTTCGCCGATATATCCGCCTTTTCCTGCAACAACCTCACTTGCTTGTGCGGCAGATATTGCATCATCCATCATCTCTTTTGTTATATTCTCTCCGCCCCATTTAAGATTTTTTTCTATAGTACCTTTAAAGAGAATTGCTTTTTGGGGTACAACTCCTATTTTCTTTCTTAAAGCCTTTAAGCTGTATTCCTTGACATCAGTTCCGTTCACCTTGACGGAGCCTGCCGAAACATCATAAAATCTCGGAATAAGATTTACGAGAGTTGTTTTTCCCGAGCCTGTTCCGCCAATTATTCCGATTGTTTCACCTTGCATAGCCTTAAAGGTTACACCCTCAAGTGCCGTTTCACCGCCTTTTGAATACATAACTGCAACATTCTCAAATTCAACAGCTGTTTTTGTGTCCTTCCCCTCATCTATAGTGCCGTCTTTAATGCTGTTTTCGATTTCAAATACCTCTTGAATTCTGTTTCCGCAAGCAAGTGCCTTTGTGAGCGTTATTATCATATTTGCAAGCTTTATAAGCTCAACAAGTATTTGGCTCATATAATTATAAAGAGCAACAACCTGACCTTGTGTCAGAATTCCAAGATTAACTCTTACCGCACCTGTATGTATAAGCATTATAATTGCCGCATTTATTATAACATAGGTCACCGGATTCATAATTGCCGATATTCTGCCTACAAATTTTTGCATATCTATAAGCGAATTATTTTTATCATCAAAATCTGCCGTTTCGGCATCTTCCATACCGAACGCCCTGATAACTCTGACACCCGTTATGTTCTCTCGTGTTTTCAGTGTTATATCGTCAAGCTTTCGCTGTGTTTTTTTATAAAGCGGCATAGTAACAAGCATTATTCCGAATATGACACCACCCAACACAGGTATCGCCGCCGCAAAAATCAGGGCTGATTTAAAATCAATCGAAAAAGCCATAATCATTGCTCCGAACACCACAAAGGGCGAACGCATGAACAGACGCAAGAACAAATTAACGCCCGACTGCACCTGATTTATATCCGATGTCATACGGGTTATAAGTGTTGATACGCCTGTCTTGTCTATCTCCGTATGCGACAATGACTGGATATGCTTAAACAAAGCGTATCTGACCTTTGTTGCAAATCCAACAGCCGCCTTCGCTGCAAAAAACTGTGCAGTTATGGAACAAATTAGTCCGATTAATGCCAACGCCAACAGCAATAGACACATTTTAAGGATATACCCGTAATCCCCGAAAGCTATACCCTTATCTATAATTTGTGCCACAACAAGAGGCACAAAAAGCTCAAACAGTGCCTCAAGCAGCTTAAAAAGAGGGCTTAACACGCTCTCTTTTTTATACTCTGAAAGATATATCAATAATTTTTTCATCTTTGACCGTAACTCCTCTGCATACTAACCACATTAAATTATAATACAATAAGATTTTATTGTCAATATAGACCATACGGTTTTACTATTGTAATATCCACAATTTTCTCATCATCCTTTAAACACGGCTCTGACCGTTTCTCATATCTCCCCGCTTTTATTACCCACTTTGCATCGGACAGCGTTATAATGCACCGCCCCTCCATTCGTGCAAGGTTTGATGCCGACTGCATAATTTTAACGGCATCTCTTCCGTTAGTTGCATAATCCGCAATTATCTCCCTTACTCCGTTTTCCATAGCGATACCGCAATTTGCCGCTGAATTTATAATAATACGCATTACCTCCGCTCGAGTTAGTGCATTAAAATACACCTCAACACATCTTGTCCGAACAGCCTCAGGTATTTTTGACGGCGGAGCTGTGGTTGCTCCAATCAAGCGAAAATCCGCAGGAAGCCCCATTTCAAAGGCCTCACGAATGTATATCGGCAGTTTCTTGTCCGATGAGTTATAATATGAGCTTTCAAGCGTTACCCGTCTGTCCTCGAGAACTTTCAGAAGCTTATTTAATTGTTCATTTGGCAGCTCTCCTATCTCGTCAAGAAACAAAATTCCACCGTGAGCCTTTGTAACAGCACCAGGCTTTGGTTGTGGTATTCCGTTTGCACCAAACGCACCCGAGCCCTGATATATCGGGTCGTGAACGGAGCCTATAAGAGGGTCAGCAAATCCACGCTCATCACACCGCATTATTGCGGCATCCGTTTCAATAAATGGCGCGTCTTTCCTAAACGGTGAGTCGGGGCTTTTTTTGACCTCTTCGAGAATCACTCGTGCCGCCGCAGTTTTTCCGACTCCGGGCGGGCCATATATTATAACATGCTGCGGATTTTTGCCCCATAATGCTGCACGAAGTGCCCTTATTCCGTCCTCTTGACCGATTATTTCCCCAACATTTTTTGGCCTTGATACCTCATTCATCGGCTCATTAAGGTGTATATGCCTTAATCTGTTCATATTTTCCGATTCGATTTTATACTCGTTTTGTATAGTCTTTCCGTCTATGTTATCGCTTTTTATTCGCAATAGGAAATATATTCCGACAATAATTGTCACAATAAGTTGTACCGCTGTCGTAATCTCACCCATTTTTTAATCCTTTCAAACAAAAAAATGCCATATAGAGCCAACACGCTGCATCTATACGGCACAGCAAGCTTTCACTTGCCTATTATCTTTCATTTTTTTGCTTTTTATGTACAGTCAAATCATAATTACTGCGGCGGTATAATTGTCGCTGTTTTCAGGTGCTTTATCATCTCTGATTTTTGCCATTCTTTCAAGCCATTCACGAGCATTACCCGAAGCCTTGATAGCGGTTTCCATATCGTCCTCCGTAACATACTTCCACCAACCATCCGAGCAAATCAAAAACGCAACAGATGAATTTATTCCGCTTGAATGAGAAAAATTCACTCTATCCATATCAATACCGACAGCACTTGTCAGAATGTTTTGGTTCTCGCTCGTCCTTATTTCATCATATTCGATTTTTCCTCGCATAAAGTCCATAAACGCCAAAGAATGGTCCTCGCTAACCTCGCTTATATCTCCGCTGCTGAATTTATAGATACGAGTATCGCCTACAGTCGCCCAAATCGCCCGTTTGCCTTTTATCATAATTACCGCTGCAGTGCTTGCCATATGCAATAACTCGGGGTCGCTTAACGCTTTTCTCGATACGGAGGATTTTGCATTATCAATATATTTTTTTAGTTGCTCCTCGGAGAAAACAGGCTCTTTTTTGAAGCTTGATAGTATCGAATCAACAGTAAGCTTTGACGCTATCTCACCACCACCGTTACCGCCAAGTCCGTCTGCAACGGCAACGCACAAAATCCCCTTTACTCTGATGCTGTCGACATAATCCTCATTAACAGCTCTGCCGCCCTTTCTCGAAATCCAATTCACTATCATTACTTCTGCACCTCTTTGATATCGGTTGTTGTTTCGGATAACACCGTCCTATTTATATCCGATTCCGAAATTCTCTGCTCGGAATAGAGGATATATACACTTAAAAGCAGTGATATAACAATCAGGATTGCAATAACCCAATCCAAAGCCGAAATTGCGTGTGTTTTCTCCGTACCCGTTTCATATAAATGTCTGTAATATGCCGCCGATGATTCATCTCCGTTCTTAATGGCATTACGCATCCGAACATAATTATAGTCCATACAACATTCCCTCCGCCCGTTTTATACTAACGCTTATTTTGTATTATATATCTTTATCGGATAAATGTCAATATTTCACGAGCGTAAAGCGATTATAACAAAATTTTGTTTTGCAATTTATATCTGATTCAACCTTTGCACGGCTAATATCGTTACAAAGTGACCTTTGGCGTAAAAAACTTAAATAAAAATAGTACGATTATATTCAACTTAAAATAAAAAACGCCGTAAATACAGCGTTTTTTGTATATGGAGGAGAGGATGGGATTCGAACCCACGAGCGAGTTACCCCGCTACAGCATTTCCAATGCTGCGCCTTCGACCACTCGGCCACCTCTCCAAGTGAATACAAGTATAACATATATTTATTTTTTTGTCAATATTTTTATTTAATTTGTATTGCATTTTGCAGCGTTTTTTGTTAAAATTAATAGTGGATGTTATTACGAAAAATCAGGAGGTGACGATGCTTTGGAAAAATTTGAACTTGTATCTCCGTATTCACCTGCGGGCGACCAGCCACAAGCTATAGACAAGCTTGTGCAAGGTGTTAAAAACGGTGAAAAATTCCAGACCTTACTTGGTGTTACGGGTTCGGGAAAAACCTTCACTATGGCAAACATTATTGCCGCCGTCAATAAACCGACCATTGTTCTTGCACATAACAAAACTCTTGCGGCACAGCTATGCAGTGAATTTAAAGAGTTTTTCCCCAATAACTGCGTTGAATTCTTTGTCAGCTATTATGACTACTATCAGCCTGAAGCATACCTGCCTCAAACAGATACTTATATTGAAAAAGATTCGATGACAAACGAAAACCTCGATAAACTCCGACACAGTGCAACATTTGCCCTTTTTGAGAGAAAGGATGTTCTTATCGTTTCGAGCGTATCTTGTATATACGGTTTGGGCGACCCTGACGATTACAAGAATTTGATGCTTTCTTTGCGTGTCGGAATGGTGCGTGACAGAGATGAGGTCTTAAAAAAGCTTGTTGAAATACAGTATGAGCGAAACGATATAAACTTCACAAGAAACAAGTTCCGAGTTCGTGGCGATGTAGTCGAGATATTCCCTGCAAACAACGGCGAAAATGCAATTAGAGTTGAGTTTTTCGGTGATGAAATTGACAGAATAAGCGAAATTAATGTTGTAACGGGTGAAATCATCGGAGAATATCGCCATGCGGTTATTATGCCTGCTTCTCACTATGTAACAACCTCGGATAAGATGCAGCTTGCAATGGCGGCAATAGAGGAAGAGTTAGAAGAACAGATTAAGTATTTTAAAGAGCGTGATATGCTGATTGAGGCACAAAGAATTGAACAGCGGACTCGTTATGACCTTGAAATGATGCAGGAAATAGGATTTTGCCAAGGAATAGAAAACTATTCAAGGCACATAAGCGGGCGGAGTGAGGGCTCTGCACCCTACACGCTTTTAGACTATTTCCCCGATGATTATTTGATGATTATAGACGAATCCCATGTCACTTTACCGCAGGTACGAGGAATGTATAACGGTGACAGGGCAAGAAAGGAAACGCTTGTTAAATACGGATTCAGACTGCCGAGTGCGTTTGATAACCGTCCGTTGAAATTTAATGAGTTCGAGGACCGTCTGTCGCAAGTACTGTTTACAAGTGCAACACCCGGTATTTATGAAAAAGAACATTCTACCGTTGTTGCAGAGCAGGTTATTCGCCCGACAGGACTTCTTGACCCTATAATTGATGTTCGCCCGACGCAGAATCAGATTGATAATCTGCTCGGTGAGATACAGAAAGTTACCGAAAACGGTATGCGTGTCTTAATCACTACTCTTACAAAGCGAATGGCAGAGGATTTGACGGATTATCTAAAAGAAATCGGGGTCAAGGTAACATATATGCACTCGGAGATAAAAACAATCGAGAGAACGGAAATTATAAAAGATTTGCGGCTTGGCGTATATGATGTATTAGTTGGAATTAACCTCTTAAGAGAGGGGCTTGATATTCCCGAGGTTGCACTCGTTGCAATACTTGATGCCGATAAAGAGGGATTCTTGAGAAGTGAAATGTCACTTATCCAAACAATCGGGCGTGCGGCACGAAACTCGGAGGGACGAGTTATAATGTACGCCGACACCATTACGGAATCTATGAGTAAAGCGATTTCCGAAACAAACAGACGCCGAGCCCTTCAGATTAAGTTTAATGAGGAACACGGAATCGTTCCAAAAACGATAAAGAAAGATATTCGTGAAATTCTTAATCCGCTTGAGGCTGTGGACTCTGCCGATACAGCAACGGATATTGATGTTCGCTCAAAGATTGCTGAATTTGAGGCTCTTATGCTTAATGCCGCTGAAAATCTCGAATTTGAAAAGGCGGCAGAGTACAGAGATGCTATAAAACGACTTGAAAAGGAAAATTTTAATGAAAATTGACAGCGAAACACTTATAATGGCAACAACCATAATACTTGATAAAATCCTGACTCCCGTGCTTTACCTGTATTCGGATGAGGCATTGGAGTTTATCTGCTTTGCAGACAGCAAAACAGCAGATGCTGATTTTCGTGAGGCTGAAGCCGAATTATATTCCGTACTCGGAATAAATGCCGAAATACTTGACATTCGTACATTTGACGAATATGACAGAGTGGAAATAACAAAATCAGCAAATCTTCTCTATGTCGAAAATGACCTCGTAAAGATGCTGTTTGAATCAGCAATGGCGGCAGATAAAAAGCGTATTATGAATATAAAAAATGATACAGTTGTAAGAAAAGCCGAAACAGGTACTTACTATATAAGTTAAAAGAGGTACTACTATGAAAAACAACGAAATCAGAATACAGGGAGCACGAGTTCATAACTTGAAAAATGTTTCTTTAAACATACCCCGTGAAAAGCTTGTTGTGCTGACGGGACTTTCAGGCTCCGGTAAAAGCTCCCTTGCATTTGATACAATCTATGCCGAAGGACAACGCCGATATGTTGAGTCCCTTTCTTCGTATGCTCGTATGTTTCTTGGGCAGATGGATAAACCCGATGTTGACTATATAGAAGGTCTATCACCCGCTATAAGCATTGACCAAAAGACAACATCAAAAAATCCCCGCTCTACAGTCGGAACGGTAACGGAAATATATGACTACTTGCGTCTGTTATATGCAAGAATAGGTATTCCCCATTGCCCAAGATGCGGCAAGGAGGTAAAACGGCAGACTGTTGACCAGATTACCGACAGAATAATATCACTGCCCGAAAGATCGAGGATACAAATTCTTGCACCCGTTGTAACGGCAAAAAAGGGCGAGCATAAGAATATTTTTGAAAACGCAAAGAAAAGCGGTTTTGTGCGTATGAAGGTTGACGGAGAAATGTATGATATATCCGAGCCGCCAACATTGAAAAAAACTCAAAAGCATAATATTGAAATCGTGATTGACAGACTGATCGTTAAAGATGATATTGCATCAAGATTAAGCGATTCAATAGAAACAGCCTTCAAGCTATCGGGTGATATTGTTGAAGTTGAGGTTATTGGCGGCGAAACAATGCGTTTTTCACAAAACTATGCTTGTGATGACTGCGGTATCAGTTTGCCCGAGCCTGAACCGAGAATGTTTTCATTTAACAATCCTTTCGGGGCTTGTCCGCACTGTGACGGGCTTGGAGTTTTGATAAAAATTGATCCCGGTCTTGTTGTTGTAGACGAAAACGCATCACTTATATCGGGTGCTATCAAGTGCAGCGGTTGGAATAATTACGCCGATACATCAAGCATTGCATATATGGCATATACAGCTATTGCTGAAAAATATGGTTTTGATATTAATACACCATACAAGGATATTCCTGATGATGCCAAGAATGCTGTACTATACGGAACAGGCGAAGAAAGGCTTAAAATGCATTATCACCGTGCATATGGCAATGGTGATTACGAAATGCCTTTTGAAGGAATTATAACAAATCTGCAAAGACGGTATGAGCATCCCACATCGGAATACGCAAAAAGTGATATAGGCAGATATATGTCAGAATCAGAGTGTCCGCATTGTCACGGTGCAAGACTTAACGAGGAAATCCTCGCTGTTACGGTCGGCGGAAAGAATATTTATGAATTTACGAAAATGTCTATTCGTGATGAGATGGAATTCATTAACTCACTAACCTTTACGGAACGGGAAATGATGATTGCCAACCAAATTATAAAGGAAATTAAGGCTCGGTTAAGCTTTCTGTTAAATGTCGGTCTTGATTATCTCACACTCTCCCGTTCATCAGGCACGCTTTCAGGCGGCGAGGCACAACGCATACGCTTGGCAACGCAGATAGGGTCAGGACTGACAGGAGTGCTATATATACTTGACGAGCCAAGTATCGGCTTGCATCAAAGGGATAATGACAGGCTAATTTCTACATTGATTAATTTGCGTGACCTCGGAAACACAGTTATTGTTGTCGAACACGATACCGACACAATGCTCGCCGCTGATTATATCGTAGATGTCGGTCCCGGTGCAGGAATACACGGCGGCGAAATTGTCGGCGAGGGTACGGCGGACGAATTAAAAAATTTCCCGCGATCAATTACAGGTAAATACCTAAGCGGCGAACTGAGTATTGATGTTCCCAAAACAAGGCGTAAGCCTACAGGCTGGATTACGGTTAAGGGTGCGGCGGAAAACAACTTAAAAGATGTAACGGCGAATTTCCCTACAGGCGTTATGACTTGCGTTACGGGTGTTTCGGGTTCGGGCAAAAGCTCGCTCGTTAACGAAATTCTTTACAAGAGCCTTGCCCATACCTTAAACGACGCAAATACACACCCCGGGAAACACAAAGAGATTACGGGTACGGAACAGCTTGACAAGGTAATTGATATCAACCAGAGCCCTATTGGCAGAACGCCCCGCTCGAACCCTGCGACTTATACAAATCTCTTTACGGATATACGGGAAGTGTTTGCATCAACAAACGAGTCAAAAATCCGAGGATATAAGTCAAGCCGTTTCAGCTTTAATGTCAAGGGTGGAAGATGCGAAGCTTGCTCGGGCGACGGTATCGTTAAGATTGAAATGAACTTTCTATCTGATGTCTATGTCCCCTGTGAGGTCTGCCAGGGACGGCGGTATAACAGAGAGACATTAGAGGTTAAGTATAAAGGCAAATCAATATATGATGTTCTTGAAATGACGATTGATGAAGCGGCGGAATTTTTCAAGAATATTCCCAAGCTTCAACGCAGGCTTGAAACGATAGCCAAAGTCGGACTTGGATATGTCAAGCTTGGGCAGAGCTCTACCACCCTATCTGGAGGTGAGGCACAAAGAGTTAAGCTTGCAACGGAGCTTTCAAAGCGTTCGACAGGCAAAACTGTATATATCCTTGATGAGCCGACAACGGGGCTTCATACCGCCGATGTAAAAAAACTGATTGAAGTATTAAACGAGCTTGTTGAAGGCGGAAATACCGTAATCGTTATAGAACACAATCTCGATGTTATTAAAACAGCGGATTACATTATCGACCTCGGCCCTGAGGGCGGTGATGGAGGCGGAACAATTATCGCCGAAGGTACTCCCGAAACGGTTGCAAAATCCGATAAATCGTTTACAGGTAAATACCTCAAAAAGCTTTTGTAATTTTCTCCGAAAGGAATTTCGATAAAAGATGAACAAACACAAGAAAAATTTAATATGTGCATTGCTTTCCATACCTATAGGTGTAGTTATCGGTATCACCGCCGGGCTATTCGGACAAGCATTGCATATTGCTGAAGAATTTCGTATTGAACACTATATTTATATTGTCCCGTTGCTCGGTCTTTCAGGTGTGTTTATTCTGTTTTTGTATAAACGCTTCAGTCCACATTCTGAACAAGGCTTAAACTATGCAATAGCATATAATATGGGTGCGGCAGGCAATGATGGCAAGGTCGAAAAAAATTTAAACAAGTACACTCAAAGGCTTGGAAAATACCCCAAAGCATACGCATTATTAAAGCTTATTTCCAATATAACAATGCTGTTTTTCGGAGCAAGCACAGGTAAAGAAGGCTCTTTTGCTGCATTCGGTGCATCTATAGGCGACTATTTTGCACGAGTGACAAACACAAGAAAATACAGTAGAATTTTGCTTATTACAGGCGTTAGTGCGGCGGTTTCGGGGTTATTCCAGACACCGCTCGGCGGTATATTCTTTGCACTTGAATTCACTGCCGCAGGAATAATGGCATACTCTGCTCTTGTCCCTGCCGCTATCGCCTCTTACCTTTCATTTTGGTTTT
>JAXJPK010000216.1:0-6924 GCA_036311705.1 Clostridia bacterium | reverse complement strand
TCCGTACTTGAGGTTGATGAGATAAGCGGCGAGAAAATTGGAATTTCAATGAGCCGAGGGAGTGCTGTTATAAACGGTGTATCGGGTGATGAGATAAATATTGATTGTGGTCTCGGCAGTGTTGATTTAAAAATTTCAAAATCGGATAGGGAATATTCTATGCTATCTAAACGGGGTATGGGTAAGATTATCGTAAACTCCTGCGAACTGCCGAGAAACTATGAAAAGCAGGGCGGAAATTCAACTATAAATATTGTATGCGGCATGGGTACTGTGAATATAAATACATAAACAGACAAAAATTGTCTATAAATTTGCGGATAGACCTTGAAATTTAAATTTTATTGGTGTATAATTATTACAGAATATAAAAAAGGAGATTTTGATAATGAGTACATTTATTGACGGTGTAAAGTCAAAGGCAAAGGCTGACATCAAGACGATTGTTCTTGCAGAGGGTGAAGAGCTCAGAACCATTAAGGCAGCATCTATTGTTAAGAGAGAGGGCTATGCTAAAAATGTTATTCTCGGAAATCCCGACAAGATTAAAGCTATGGCTGACGAGAACGGAATTGATATATGCGGTATTGAGATTATCAATCCTGAGGATGGGAATGAGGAGTTTGCAGAGATTTTTGCAGAGCTTCGTAAAAGTAAGGGTGTAACAATTGAGCAGGCAAGAGAGATTATTAAGGACCCGCTCTATTATGGCGTTATGATGGTTAAAACAGGGCAGGTTGACGGTATGGTTGCAGGTGCTGTTAATTCATCTGCAAATGTTATTAGACCGTCACTTCAGATTTTAAAAACTGCTCCTAATACAAAGATTGTTTCAGCATTCTTTATTATGAATGTACCGAACTGTGAGTATGGCGAGAACGGCGTGTTTGTATTCGGTGATAGCGGACTTAATCAGGACCCGACAGCTGACGAGTTATCGGAAATTGCAATATCATCAGCAAAGTCGTTTAAATCACTTGTAGGGGCAGAGCCGAAGGTTGCTATGCTTTCATATTCTACATACGGCAGTGCAAAGCACGATTTGGTAACAAAGGTTCAAGAGGCAACAAAGCTTGCAAAAGAAAAGGCTCCCGAGCTTTCACTTGACGGTGAACTCCAGCTTGATGCGGCAATTGTTGAGAGTGTAGGAAATCAAAAAGCACCGGGTTCAAGTGTAGCAGGTAAGGCAAATGTATTAATATTCCCTGATTTGAACGCAGGAAATATTGGCTACAAGCTTGTTCAGCGTTTGGCAAAAGCAGAGGCATACGGTCCTATTCTTCAGGGTGTTGCCGCACCGGTTAACGATTTGTCAAGAGGTTGCACGGCAGAGGATATAGCCGGCGTTGTGGCTATTACAGCTGTTCAGGCACAGAACAAATAATGGGGGAGAAGTAATAAAATGAAAATTTTGGTTATTAACGCGGGTAGCTCATCATTGAAATATCAGCTTATTGATATGGATAACAAGAGCGTGCTTGCAAAAGGTCTTTGTGAGAGAATAGGTATTGATGGATCAAACCTACAGCATACATGCGTTCTGAAAGGACTTGATAAGGTTAAGATTGAAAAGCCTATGAAGGATCACGGCGATGCAATACAGATGGTTATTGATGAGCTTGTTGATGAAAAGTACGGTGTTATTTCATCAATGGATGAAATCGGTGCTGTAGGACACAGAGTTGTTCATGGTGCTGAGGAGTTCACGGATTCTACCATAATCACAGAAGCAGTTATGAAAGCTTTGGAGAAATGCACACCGCTTGCACCTTTACATAATCCGCCAAATATTATCGGTATAGAGGCTTGTAAGAAAATAATGCCTAACACACCTATGGTGGGCGTGTTTGATACGGCATTTCATCAGACAATGCCGCCAAAGGCTTTTATGTACGCATTGCCTTATGAATACTACGAGAATGATAAAATAAGAAAATACGGTTTTCACGGAACAAGCCACAAGTATGTTGCAGGTGAGGCTGTTAAGGTGCTCGGCAAAGATGCTAAAGACTTAAAGATTATAACTTGCCATCTCGGCAACGGCTCATCAATAAGTGCTGTTGACTGCGGCAAGTGTGTTGATACATCAATGGGCTTCACCCCTCTTGACGGTGTACCTATGGGCACAAGAACAGGTTCAATGGACCCTGCTGTTATGACATACTTGATGAATAAGGGAATGACATCGAAGGAAATTGATAACCTTGTTAATAAAGAGAGTGGTGTTGCAGGTATATCGGGCGTGTCATCAGACTTCCGTGACCTTACAGCTGCTGCTGATAGTGGTAATAAGCGTGCAAGGCTTGCTCTTGATATGTTCACATACCAGGTTAAAAAATACATAGGTGCATATGCTGCCGCTATGGGTGGTGTTGATGCGGTAGTATTCACAGCGGGTGTTGGTGAAAATGATGATGTTACCCGTAAAGAGATTGTATCGGGACTTGAATTTATGGGTATCAAGATAGATGATAAGAAAAATTCAACAAGAGGTACAGTTGATATTTCAGCAGATGATGCAACAGTTAAAACTCTTGTAATTCCTACAGACGAGGAAATGATGATAGCTATTGATACAAAGAGATTGGTAGAAGGCTAATAGTAATATCAAAAAAAGGGGCAATCGCCCCTTTTTTAGTGTGAGTTCTCATATGCTTGTCAATAAATCGTCACCAAAAACACGCAGCTCGTCAAGATTGCTTGCACCTGTATATTTGTCTAATAATTGCTGCTGCACATTTGCGGGTAGTGAATCGAAATAAGCCTGAGATTGCGGGTCGGAATTTAATAATTCCGCTGTTGAATTAAATTCCATTGTATTACCTCGAAAAAATAAATGCACCCGAATTCGGGTACATTTATTTTGTGTTATATTTGCTGAATTATACACGGATTAAGAGCCCGTTATATAAATCCTCTTTTGCCATTTCTTTAATTTTATAATGTAGTTTCTTTCCTGTTGCATTTAAAGGAATAGCTGAAACAAATCTATAATATCTCGGCCGTTTATAGTTGGCAATCATTCTGCTTTCTTTGCAGAAATCATCAAGCTCTTCAGCAGTTAATGAATCGTCGTTTTTAATAATGTATGCTGTGACTACCTCGCCACGAACCTTATCCGGAACAGCAGTAACGATACATTCCTGCACCTTGGGATGATGGTTTAAAACCTCCTCGATTTGTGTCGGATAAATATTTTCGCCACCGGATATAATCATATCGTCTTTTCTGCCTACAACAGTTACGAAACTTCCCTTGTCCCAAGTCCCGAGGTCGTTTGTATATAGGAAACCGTTTGCGAATTTGCGGTTGGTTTCTTCTTCGTTGTTATAGTAGAAGTACGCTGATTTAGCTTGAGATTTAATGATAATCTCACCAACTTCACAACCGTCTTGAGCAACAAGCTCGTCGGGAGTAGCTTTTCTGTCATCATAAATCTTAACAACACGAACATCATCATCCGTGCAAGCACTGCCTGCTGTTCCTGCCATTGCCGGAAGGTCGCTCGGACGGAGGAATGTGTTCCAGAATGTTTCTGTTGTTCCGTAGCCGTTGAATATATTCGGTGTTAAAACTTTCTGGTACTTAATGCACGCCGCTCTTTCAAGCGGGCTGCCCATTGTAACTATTCCTCTGAGTGATGACAGATCAAAATCGTTCTTTTCCTGCTCGACTGTAAGAAGTGCCAGGACATTAGGCACGCCTATCAGGAATGTTATTTTTAGTGACTCTACATATTTCAGTGCCATAACAGGATCGAACTTACGGAGTATAACAACTGAACCTCCTGCATAAAGCGTAGGGGTTAAACCGCCCGAATGAAGACCGCCTCTATGGAACCAGGGAGTTGTGTTCATTGTTTTGTCGTTTGATGAAAGGGGGAAGTGTATCATAACATCATGAGCACTTAAAACTTCGTTAAGACTTGTTAGACAAGCACCCTTTGGCATACCTGTTGTGCCTGAAGTATAAAGTCGTGATGTTTCGTCATAGATGCTTAAATCCCAATCAAGTACGGGGTCAGTATCGTTGCTGTACTTAACGAAATCATTATATACAACAGTTCCGGGAATTGGTAATGTATTCGATTCATCCTCTACCATAATAACCTTTGACGGCTTGTGCTTTGATTCTGATAATGCCAAGGCGATTGTATCCTTGTTGACTGATTCATAGATGAATATATCGGGTTTACTGTCATCAATAGTTACTGCAACTTCCCCTGATGAAAGACGGAAGTTTATGGGACAGGCAACAGTACCTGTTTTGTGACATGCTAAATATGCAAAAACAAACTCGGGGCAATTGAGCATCTGGAACATTACAACGCTGCCTTTTTTTGCACCTGCGTCAATAATTGCGTTGGCAAACTTATTTGCTTCCTTATTTAGCTCACTATATGACCATCTCTTGTTAATTGAGGGGTCAAACAAAGCTTCTCTGTTTGAAAATCTTCTTACATTACGCATAAATCCGTTAAGCCATGTGTATTCACTCTCGAACGAACGCTTAAATTCGTTAATTCTTTTCTGCTTGGTATCTGAAGAGAATTTGGATTTTGCTTGCTCTACTGCTCTTGAAATTTCGTCAAACAAAGCAGTAACTTCGTCGCTTTCGTAATCATAATTAGATTTATTGGAACAGTTTTCCAAAAGTCGAAGCGTATCAAGAATTTTTCCTTTGCGTGCATCGGATATTCTTGAAAACCGCTCTTTTTTTGTTTCTTTATTCATATTAATTACCTCCGTACCTTGAAACTATGTATATTATACAATATTTATATAAAGAAGTCAATATATTTGAAAAATATATTGAAAAAATTCATTAAATATAGAAACTTTACACAATATTTGAAAAATGTAGCAAAAAGACAAAGCATCTTATATAAAATGGATATAATGTTAATAATATTAATGTAATATTTTTTAACCGTAGTTCGGGAAAATGTTCAAAACAAGCATGTATCTAATTAAAAATTTGGTAAAAATTTTAGCATAAAATATAAAAAAAGTCTTGAAAAAGCATTTTAAATGTGTTATACTGAATTATGGTGTGCGAATTGTTATATTCGTAATAATTTATAAGGAGGTAACGCTAATGAAACAGGATATACATCCCGATTACAAGCAGACAACAATCACATGTGCGTGTGGTAATGTAATTGAAACAGGTTCAACACTTGAGAATATTACAGTCGAAATTTGTTCAGCTTGTCATCCGTTTTTCACAGGTAAGCAGAAGCTTGTAGATACAGGCGGTAGAGTTGAAAAGTTCAACAAGCGTTTCAACAGAGAGGGCAAATAATCGTATTTGTATCTCATTATATTTTGAAAATTCAGAGGAACCCGTTCTTAGATGAGCGAATCACCAACGCATTCTCGGAACAGGGCGATAGTTATTATTTATAGGAGGTGACTTTAATGACAAAGGAACGCAAGCAGGAGATTATTAAGGAATTTGCTACTCACGAGGGTGACACAGGTTCGCCGGAGGTACAGATTGCATTGTTGACAGAAAAGATTAATCATCTTAACAACAATCACCTTAACATCCACAAGAAGGACCATCACTCAAGAAGAGGTCTTCTTATGATGGTTGGTCAAAGACGCAGACTTATGACATATCTTAAAGAGCAGGATATCGAAAGATACAGAACTTTGGTTGCTAAGTTAGGTCTTAGAAAATAATTTTGAAATCATGCAGGCAGACAGCATTAAAAACTGTTTGCCTGTTTTGGTATTTTTAATGGGGGAGATATGTAACTTAGCAGATAAATAGAGAGCCTTGTTATGAGGCTTTGTATTTATATGCTAAGCGTATCTCCAAGGTATAGTTTACTTTAAGAAAGGATAAAAGAGATATGTTTGAGAATTTTAGAACATTTGAAACAACATTTGCAGGCCGTCCGCTTAAAATCGAAACAGGAAAGATGGCCCAGCTAACAAACGGACATTGTGTTGTTCGCTACGGCGACACAGCTGTTATGACAAATGTAACAGCAGCAAGAACTCCTCGTGAAGGTGTGGATTTCTTCCCACTTTCAGTTGATTTTGAGGAGAAAATGTATGCAGTAGGTAAAATCCCTGGCGGATACACAAAGAGAGAGGGAAAACCTACAGAGGCGGCTGTTCTTACAAGCCGTATGATTGACCGTCCGATAAGACCGTTATTCCCGTCTGATTTAAGAAACGATGTTTCAGTCGTAAACACAGTATTGGCAAACGACCAGGATAATGACCCTGGTATATGTGCACTTATTGGTACAGCTGTTGCACTTTCAATTTCGGATGTACCCTGGAACGGACCTATTGCAGGCGTATGGCTTGGTCTAAAAGAGGACGGCACTTTTCTTATCAACCCTACAGTTGAGGAAAGAAAAGAGTCAATAATGCATGTTACTGTTGCAGGCACAAAAGAAAAGATTGTTATGATCGAGGCAGGTGCAAACGAGGTAAAAGAGGAGGTTATGCTCGAGGGCTTGAAGTATGCTCATAGCGTAATCAAAGAGATGTGTGCATTTATCGACTCAATCAAGGCAGAAATCGGAAAGCCGAAAATGGAATATGAGGCTCATGACATCAATCATGAGATTTATGACAAGATAAAGGACGCTGAATATGCAAATATCCAGCATGCTTTGGATACAGACGATAAGAATGTTCGTGATGAGAGAATAGGTGTTATAACTGACAGAATTATCGAAACAATGAGTGAAGAGTATCCCGAAATAGCAACCGAGCTTGAAGAAATTATGTACAAGATGCAGAAGGAAATTGTTCGTGCTTGGCTATATGAGGGCAGACGAGTTGACGGAAGAGGTCTTGATGAGATTCGTCCGCTTGCATCAGAGGTTGATGTATTGCCTCGTGTTCACGGCTCGGGTATGTTCACAAGAGGACAGACGCAGGTATTGACTATTGCAAC
>JAXJPK010000215.1:0-9068 GCA_036311705.1 Clostridia bacterium | reverse complement strand
CCAATTTCATCAATAAAATCCATAATTCGCACTGCAAGCTCTCTGTCCATATATTTGCTAAACAGCTCCTCATCACCAACAACGCCGTGAGCACCTATCGAGAATATTCCTGCATCAAAAAATTTAGCTGCTGATGCATATGACCTTGCTCTGCCCGTATTTAAAACCGCAAGATACCCGTTTTTCTCAAGCTTTTTTAGACTCTCAACCGTTTTTTCTGTGAGCGTCTTTATGCCTGCTACGGGGTCGGTGAGTGTTCCGTCACTGTCAAAGAATACTATTCCTTTATATTTCATTATATTCACCCTCCGAACATAACTTTATACCATTCTATCACAATCGATCTGTTTTGTAAAGTCCATACCTCGAAAATAATCAATTAGAAAACAGTTGAATTTTATATCGAAATGTTATACAATATAACTATATACGAGTTGAAAGGGGTTAGCTAAAACTATGAATATATCGGACTTCGGCAATACGCAAAGCGGCAAAAGCCGTTTAAAAAAACGCAGATTAACAGGCTTAATCGTAATAGCCGTAATAATATTGTTGGGTGCGTACCTAATCGGTATTCTGACAACCGAACGCCCCGAATACCAAATGCGGGCAACGGCAATAGAGGAAAACCATATTTTAAAAGAACGAATTGCGGAGCTTGAAGCGGAAAATGAGGAGCT
Source organism: Clostridia bacterium (assembly GCA_036311705.1). GTDB lineage: Bacteria > Bacillota > Clostridia > UBA1381 > UBA1381 > Ornithomonoglobus. Next base: position 8,388 of record JAXJPK010000215.1, on the reverse strand, counting down.
TAAAGCACAGCTTAATGCCATTCCCACGCCTGAGCCGACAGAAAACGCCGACACGCCGAGAAGCACGGTGGCACCTACAGTATCTGAATAAATTTGAAAGGATTCGGGATTACAACCATGCCTACAAAAATCATAACGGGAGCAATAGGCTCCGGAAAGACAAAATACTGCATAGACGAGATGCAAAAGCTGCATAGTAAAGATGCAGATAAACGACTTGTTATGCTTGTCCCCTCGCATTATTCGCACGAAACGGAACGAATGCTTATAAATATATTCGGCGGGACGGGACTTAACAACATCGAATGTACATCACTTGAAAAGCTTTCCCGTGAATTAGTGTGTGACTCTCTCCCAAAGCTTGGTGCGTCGGGAAAGAACGCACTTGTTTGCCGTGCGGTGAAAAAATGTCTTAAAGAGATAGAGAAAGACCGAGAACAGTTTGACAGCCGTTTGATAAGAGCAGTAAGCCGCAGGGGCTTTATTGATGTTGCCCAAAGCCTGATAAGTGAGATGCACAGATATAACATAACAGGTAAAGATTTACTTGATTATTCCGAAACGGCAGAAACGATGCTTCTCTCTCAAAAGCTTAAAATTGCGGCGATAATCTCGGATAATTACGCAGAGCTTTTGTCTAATACAAGCTATCGTGACAGTGATGATGACCTGATGCGCCTTGCGGGGGTTATAAAGAATAACTTTGACAAAAACACAGTTGTCTGGATTGACAAATTCGATGAATTTCTGCCTCAACAGCTTGCGGTTGTGTATGCATTAATCGACAGCGGTGCAGATGTTACGATTACATTCTCCGTATGCCCCGACAATAATGACACATATTACGGAACAACTGCGGCTATCAGCAATATTTCCAGCTATACTGCGGTTAAACATATTCATCTTGACGGTGCAATGGAGCATATCAAAAACGCACCCGACTTGAAATATCTGTTCTCCACATGGTTTGACAGAAGTACATATGACGGAAAATGCGAAAACGCTCAAATTTATATATCCCGTGACGCATACACAGAAACGGAGCATATCGCATCACAGATACTTGATTTGGTGCGTGAGGAGCATTACCGCTACAGAGATATTGGCATAATATGCGGCGAATATACAAAATATTCGCATATTATAGAGGCAATATTTGAAGAATACGATATTCCGTACTATTCGGACGAACGCATTGCAATCTCGGAATACCCGATAGCAATGCAAATTCTTTCGCTGTTTGATATTATCGAGAACAACTGGAGCTACAAATCAATGTTCTCGTATCTGCGTTCGGGGTTTATTTATGTTAAGGAAAATTCAAAATTCCGCAGGCTTGACAGCGACGAGCTTGATATACTCGAAAATTATGTCTTAAAATACGGCATTGACTATAAGTCCGCATGGTGCAGGTCATGGCTGGAGCCTGCCGCAACCATTATCGACACCGCATTGGGTGAAAATTCAGAAAAGTCGGATAACCGAACGCAAATGCTTGAGGATTTACGCATCAGAGTAACCAAGCCCATACTCACCTACAGCGAGGCGGCGAAAAAGGCTGTTACGGTGTCGGATTACTGCCGTGCATTGTTCGGTTTCCTTGAGGATATTAACCTATATCAAGGATTAAAGGGCGAGCTTTTGACGATGGCACTAAACAAAGCCGATGCCGACGCACAGCGTTTCGGGCAGATTTGGAACCTTATGCTTGATGTCCTAAACCAGGTACATACGGCATTAGGCAAGGAGAAAGCAACTCATGAGGAGTTTTGCGAATATATCCGTTCGGCTATGAGCCAATGCCAGATACGAACAGTTCCGTCGGGAATAGACAGAGTATTTATCGGCTCGGCAGATATGAACAGAAGTATTCCTACCCCGATTGTGTTTGCAGTCGGTGCGGTATCGGGAACATTCCCGCAAACCAATGCAAACGAGGGTTTTCTCTCGAACGCCGACCGAGAGGCGCTGCAGATAAATGGCATCGCCCTTGCACCGACAACGCATAAAAAGACTGACAAGCTACGCAATACAGTATATAAACTGTTTTCTGCGGCAACGGAAAAGCTGTTTATCAGCTATCCGTCAATGACGCCCGACGGGAATACAAACCTACCGTCGCAGACCGTTACGGATATTATGCACAAGATGAAAAATATACCTGTTACGGACGACCTTATCCCCAATTCGGATAATTCTGCAATATATATTTCATCACCGAAAGCTACCTTGCATAAATTTCTCATCAACCCTAATGATAATCCGCTTTGGGAATATGTAGACCAATGGTACAAAGAGCATAATGAATGGAAAAGCAAGCTATTTATAGTTAATCGTGAAAAGCATAGATTTTCTCACCGTAAAATCGAATTAAACCCCGATATTGCAAAAAATCTGTATGAGGGGAAAACACGATACAGTGCAACGCGACTTAATTCCTTTGCGAACTGTCCGTTCTCGCATTTTCTTAAATACGGACTTTCGGCAAAAGAAAGCGAGGTTTATGAGATTAATGCTGCAGATACAGGCTCATATGCACATAAGCTTATACAACAGTTCTGCACAACCATCGACAATGATTCAAGCTTGAGTTGGGAGGCTATGGATAACGAGAAATGCGAAAGCATTGTTTCGGATATGGTTAATGAGGCTATTTCAAATATACAAAATTCCGACCTCACACAAAAGGAGATGACCATAGATTTGCTCCGCCGTATGGGCGGTGCGGTATCGGAGGCGGCAAAAACCGTACTTCGCAGTATTCAATGCGGTGATTTTGTTTGCGAAAGCTACGAAAAGGAAATAAATATCAAGCTTAACGATAATATCGAGCTATTCGGAATTATCGACAGGCTTGATGTTTGCAAGCATGACGGGGAAAACGAATACAGAATTATAGATTACAAAACAGGAAACAAGGATTTTTGCGTTTCGGATATATATTACGGGATTGATATGCAGCCTGTTATATATGCACTCGCAATGCGAGAGCTGGATAAAGATGCAGTTATTTCGGGAATGTATTACGGGCTTGTTCATAACGATTTTGCAATAATCGAGCCCACATCAAAAGCCGCTACAGCAGACAGTCGATTAAGAGATAACACCGCATACAAGGGTGTGACATTTGTGGGCGACTATTCGGACGAGGAGCCGCCCAAGGATGAATTGGAAAGGATAGAATCTGAATACTATCGTGACGATTACTCTTTGTTTTTCTCGCTCCGAGGCGGTATTAAATACAACAAATCGCTTCGGGCTCGCGGCGACAGTGAGCTGCTTATGGACCTTGTTAAAAAGAACATCATAAACATAGATAAGGGCATAAAAGACGGTGATATAGGTATTTCGCCCATTGTAAAGGGTAGCCGCACGCCTTGTACATACTGCCCGTATATATCCGTTTGCGGGTTTGACTGTGCCGAAAGGACAGAACGGAAAATCACAGAAAAAGATGAGGAAATTTGGGAGAGATTGGAGGCGGAGCAATAATGGGCTGGACAAAAGACCAACAAAAAGCAATAGAAACGGATACAGGCAAAGGTAACCTCCTCGTTAGTGCCGCCGCAGGCTCGGGAAAAACTGCCGTACTTGTTGAGCGAATTTTAAAGAAAATCATAGACGGTAAATCCACAATTGACCGCCTGTTGATTGTTACATTCACCGAGGCAGCCGCATCGGAAATGCGTGAGAAAATAATAAAACGGCTTGGTGAGCATCTTGGCAAGGCAGAGGATAAGAAGTTTATAAAATCTCAAATCCGTCTTGCCGAAACGGCGGATATTATAACCATTGACGCATTCTGTAGCCGAGTTGTTAAAAATAACTTTCACGCTTTGGGCATTGACCCGAATTTTGGTGTCGGAGATGACAGCACTATTGCACAGATGCGTGCTGATGCGATTGACAGACTGTTTGAGAAAATCTATACATCAGATGACGAGGAGGCTCTGTCACGACTACGCCGTTTGACTGATTTCTATGCAAAAGACCGTACCAATGCACCGCTCGTAGATATGATTTTCTCGATATATAACTTCACCGAAGCATTCAACGAGCCCGAGGAATGGGTAAAGGCGGCTGTTGGAGTGTATTCACTTCCACCTACAGAGTGGCATACGGTGAAATACCACGAAACAATCTCTCGTGAATATGCAAAGCGTTATCTTGACGAGATTGCGACAATAAACCGCAACGCCGAGAATGAACAGATGTATGACTTCTTAAAATCAGTCGTTGAGGAGATTTATAATGCAACGGACAGAGATGGTATATACTCTGTCTACAAGAAAAATTTTGACGCTCCGAAAAAACGCAATGCACTTATAGCAACAGCAGAGGAGCTACCCCAATCAGCCGATAATCTTAAACTAAAATCTGTTCTGTTAGGACTTTGCGAGCTGTTTACAGCCGAGAGAAGCAAAACGCCTATGGGTGTGACACACTCTGCAGATTATATCAATAAATTCTATGAATCCGAAAAGCTATCCTGCGAGGGTGAGGATATATATTTCCTGTTCACAGAGTTTATGAAAGAGTACAAGTACATAAAGGATAAAAAAGGCGTCTATGAATTTTCCGATATTGAACATCTTGCGTATGAGCTTTTTAAGAATAACGAGCAAATAAGAAATGAATACAGGGATAAATATGATGAAATCCTGATTGATGAATACCAGGATACGAATATGCTGCAGGATACCATATTCTACCTGATTTCCAATAACAACATATTTATGGTTGGCGACCTTAAGCAGAGTATATACCGATTTAGAAAAGGTGACCCATACATATTTAAGTCGAAAGCGGCAGAATACAAACAACCAATGTCACCGCATACGCTTATCACGCTGTCGCAAAACTTCCGAAGCCGAAAAGAAGTGCTAAACAGCGTGAACGATATATTCTCGGCTATAATGTCGGAAACGGCGGGTGATGTTGATTACAACAGCAGCGAATATATCGTGCGTGATGATGAATACGAATACTATCCCGCACCGAACACAGACTTAAAATCGGAGCTGCATTATCTTGCCCCTTCAAAGGGCAGTGGTATTGACAGCGTTTTATGCGAGGCGGAGTTTACGGCACGGAAAATTGCAGAGCTTCTTAACAGTAACGCTAAAGTATATGACAAATCAATCGGCAAGATGCGTCCTATACAAAAGCGTGATATTGTTATACTTGAAAGCTCTGTGAGATACAACAGCGATATTCTAACAAAGGAGCTTACCCGATACGGAATAGCTTCGTATGTGGATATTGGCTCGTTCTTTGACCGACGAGAGATAACGGTAATGCTGTCGCTTATTTCGGTTATTAATAATATGCATAATGATATACCGCTAATCAGTGTTATGCGTTCGCCCATCGGCGGTTTTACTGATAATGAGCTTGCACTGATTAAGGTTGATGCAAAGCACGGCGAGGACTATATCTCATCTGTCAGACGATACATTAAAGAGGGTGAGGATAGACAGCTAAAGGCACGGCTTTATGATTTTGTGACAAGTATTTACCGTTGGCGTGACTATGTACGCAAAAAGTCTGTATCCCAACTAATATGGGCGATATATGAGGAAACCTGCTTCTATGATATTATGGGTGCATTAGAGGAGGGCGAGGAGGCACAGACGAATTTGCGGCTTTTATATGAACGGGCAAAACAATTTGAAAACGGCGGTGCAAAGGGCTTGTTCAATTTCATAAAGTACATTGAGCAAATGGAGAAAAACCCCAAGGATATAGGCAGTGCAAAGCTAATCGGAGAAAACCACGATGTTGTGCGGATTATGACAATCCACAAGAGTAAGGGGCTTGAGTTTCCGTATGTGTTCCTGCTCGGAATGGGCAAAATGTTCCCCCGTTCAGATAATCCGTCATTAATCCGTATGCATAAGGATTTGGGTATTGCGATGCCGCAGATTTACTATGATAAACATTATGCAAAGAAAACGCACAGCTATGAATTAATTTCAGCAGTGAATAATTCCGAATCAATATCCGAGCATATGCGGCTTTTATATGTGGCAATGACAAGAGCGAAAGAAAAGCTGTATGCTGTTATTTGTCAGCCGAAAAAGGACGATACGCCTGCAGGAGAAATTATATCGGGTTATAAATCCGACTTTGCGGGCAAGCTTCGCCCCGAGCAGGCGTTAAAGGCAAAGGGATTTTATGATTGGATTCTACCTGCGGCTTGTTCGGCGGAGTCCTGGAAAGTGTTTGCATATGATATTGACGCTCTCGATGACGCCGAGCCGATAGAGGAAACAACGCAAAATGATAAGATTTCAGACGAAACGGCGTTAAAAGAAAGTGTTTATAGAATACTTGACTATCAGTATCCCAATTCAGAATGTTTTACTATTCCGTCGAGAACTTCGGTTACGCAGCTGAAGGAGCTGTCGCAGATGTCAGATGATGTTACTTACGAGCCTCAAAGCCGGCAACTGACGGATATAAACGATATTGCGGAGCTGATGTTCTCACCTCTGCATCAAAAGCCTTCATTTATGCTTGAGGACGGCACTCGCCCTGCAAGCGAGATAGGAACTCTTTATCACCTTGTTATGTCACAGCTCGATTTTTCGGCAGTTACCGAAAACGGCGTTAAGGACGAGCTTATACGGCTTATTGCTGACGGGATTATTTCCGAGGTGGATTTGGAGTTTTTAGATATTGCAAAAATCGAACGATTTTTCGAGTGCGAGCTTTGCGAACGAATGAAAAAGGCAAAGAATATTTATCGGGAACGCCCGTTCCAGATAAATATTTCAGCAAGGGAATATGACCCGTCACTTTCGGAGCGTTGCTGTGATGAAACGGTTATTTTACAGGGAATTATTGACTGTTTTTTTGAGGAAGCCGACGGGTTTGTATTGTTTGATTACAAAACGGACAAGGTGCGGAATAATTCCGCTGAAATTAAAGAGAGGTATAAAAAACAGCTTGATTTATATGCACGGGCAATCGAGGAATTGACAAAAAAGAAAGTCAAGGAAAAGTATTTGTATCTATTTGATTCGGGCGAAGTAATCTAAAAATGTATTTTCATTCCTCACGCAAAGAGAGGGTGTAGACATTTTGTCTACACGCTAAAGAGGGTGTTGCATTCAGCAACACCCTCTTTTAATTTGTTTTTACAATCCGCCGGTGATTATTTCTTTAACTCGGGGAATGTCAATACCACATACGGCTCAACCGACTTAGTTGCACCGATACCGCTACCCCACTCGAAGTAACCCTGTGAACCTGTGTCGTCATCAGTGTTATTTACAATTATTGAAAGTCGAGCATAATCGTAGCTACCATATGTGTACGGGAACAATTCGCTCTCGGGTAGGAATATGAAGTATGTTAAACCATCAGGCTTAAGCTTGACATTTCCACGATCGTCCGGATACAAGTTTGCAATATTCGTCATACCCGTCGGAATCATTGCACCGACATCCTGTGTAGCATACTTGAAGTGAAGCGTACCTTCCTTCGTCCATGCGATCTCTGATTCGTTTCTCTTTTCGCCTGCACCGTACATATTCGCATTAAATGCATACTGAATTGAGTCGCCCATCCACATATTCATTGGAGCATCTCGTCCTATTGTCTGGTAGTAAGTCGGGTCTGTTACATCAACAACGATATACAAACCATCCTTATCCATATGGACAGCATGCTTAATCTTATACTTGTCAGCGTCAGGTGCGGGTTGACCGTCCTTACGAGCTTTCCATACCCAGTTATCTGTAATCCATTCGATATTTTCGTTGATAGTCCATGTCTTTTCATCAAACGGTTTTTCAGCCGGGTTCTCATAGTAAATAAGGTCTTTACTTAGATCTTCTAACTTAGGAACACTTGTTTTTGTATCTAATTCTGCTGTAAATACAGGTTCCTTATAGCCCGGATTGATTGCAGCGTCCTCTGTAACCTTTAATGCGTCTGCCTTTGCAGGGTCAACATCTACAAGATAGTACATCTTCAAAGCGTGCATATTGTTTACATCAATGTTGTCCTTCAACTCGAAGTCATATAGCTTTGTTTCGCCGCCCATCAAGCCCTGAAGCTCTGCAGGCATAACGAAATCGCCATCTCTCTTTGTGCTCCAGAATGCAATCATCGGCTTTCCGTCCTGATCGAAGCGAATTGCCTTTACATCGCCGTAATCGTACTCGGCTTTGTACTCACATTCCTTGCCCATTAGCTTGTTCCATGCAAATACTGTGCTTGCACCCGGATACAACTCATATCTGCCAAAGGTTCTGAAGAAGCCCCATGCAGTTGCGTTAGCTGAACCGTTTTTCATATACTCTTTATTTGCAGCAGCAACAGTAAAGTGACAGTTAGCATCCAAGCCATATCTTATATTCTGCATATCTTGCATTATAT
>JAXJPK010000214.1:0-5264 GCA_036311705.1 Clostridia bacterium | reverse complement strand
GAGCTATGAGGGTTATCCCGAAGCTATACATTGGTATGTGAGGGACGGTTTTCGTTCGTAGTTTGACGGCATTTAAATAAAAGGAAATCTGCAATTTTGCAGATTTCCTTTTTCATGTTGTCAAATGATAGGCACTGTTTTTTTTACACCCCCGTAAAATATTTATTCCCCGACTAATACTTCCTTCAGCGTACGCTTGGGAACATGAACATTTCCGCTTTCGTCAAAATAATATTTAACGCTGTCGGTCATATCGAAAACCTCGCCCGATTGATTTTTATACCCCAATCCGAGCAGGTATGTTATATCGAGATTGTCGGGCAGATTCAGAACTTCTTTTAGCTTTGTGCGGTCAATCGCTCCGAGCCAGCACGAGGAAATTCCCAATTCCTCGGAGGCAAGGCACATACTCATAACTGCCGCACCACTGTCACATTCTGATTTCTCCGTAGGCTTTATTGTCGTATCGTTTAAAACGGCAATAAATGCCTGCGGGGATTCCTTAAAATCAGGATTCCATTCGGGGATATATCCTGCATATTTTATGTGAGGAAACATATTTTTGCGAGTATCCTCATCTGTTATAATCATAAACTTCAATGGCTGCAAATTTGCACCGTACGGGGCAAGCCTTGCACAGTCAACAATCTGCAAAAGGTCATTCGTGTTTATTGGCGTATTTTTAAAAGAACGAATTGTCCGTCTGGTTTTTATAGCTTCATATACCGTCATAATTATGACCATTAACTCCTTTCACAAAACCAAGTTTGAATTAAAACCGTTCAAATTGTGCGAGAGTGCGAACGAGACTATACTTTGCGTATGCGAGTGAACGCTCCCGTGCAAGATGAGCGGTTTTCATTCAAACTTCCCACTCCTAAAACGAAATTGTGTGCTTATATTTTATCACAAACATAAAAATAACGCAACAGCTATTTACAATTTCAGATTTTTTTTGTATAATATATATTACAGAATAGGAGCGGATTATGGAAACACCGATATATACACGGCTTATGGATTATCACAGCCAAAACAGAATATCGTTTGCTATGCCCGGGCATAAGAATATGCGTGGGCTTGCTTGTGATGTCATAAAGTGTGATGTTACGGAGCTGTCGCATACGGCGGATTTAATCGGCGGTGATACTGCAACAGACAGAGCAAATGAGCTGTTACGAAAATTTTATAATGCTAAAAAAAGCTTTATTCTTACAGGTGGCTCTACTGCTTGCATAAAAATTATGGTATCCTCTGCACTAAAGAGGGGAGACACGCTCCTTACAATGCCCGACTGCCATATGAGCGTTATAAACGCTTGTGCGGTTTGCGGCATAAATATGCGTATGGAAAACGATATACTAAACACCGAAATAACGCCCGACATAAAGGCAGTGCTTGTTACATCGCCGAATTATTATGGCGTTATTAAGAATATTAAAGCCATTTCGGAAAAGTGCCATAAAAACGGTGTGTTACTCCTCGTTGATGAGGCACACGGTGCTCATTTTACGGGAAAGTACGGACTGCCCAATTCATCCGTTGAATGTGGTGCGGATATGGTTTGCCAAAGTGCCCATAAAACACTCGGAGCGTTGACGGGTGCGGCATATTTACATATTTGTTCGGATAGAGTTTGTGAAAACAGAGTTAAGCGGAACATACGGGTATTCCATTCATCAAGCCCGTCATATCCGATTGCAGCATCTGCCGATATAGCAAGGGCAGAGCTTAAAAATTCCGATTACAGCGGGATAGTTATGCTATGTAATAAGTTCAAGAAAAGCATTGAGGGACAGACTAAAATAAAGTTTTTGGCAAATGACGACCCTACAAGGCTTGTTGCTGATTTTTCCGAGTATGATATATCGGGATTTTTGGTGCTTGAAATTCTGTGTGATAAATACGGAATTGATATTGAGATGGCGGATTTATGCAATATAGTGCTGATTGTGACACCGTTCAACACGGCAGAGGATTTTGAAGCCTTGTTTGGTGCTTTATCCGAGATTGTTAGCAGCTTGCCGTATCGGAAAGGTAACATAGATTTGCCTGCAGCACCGAGCATATCGGGTATATTTTCTCCCCAAGACGGCTTCTGGGGCGAAACGGAGCGAGTGGATTTAGCTGACGCTGTCGGCAGAATATCGGCACAGACGGTTTGTATGTACCCTCCCGGAACAGCGGCGGTGGCTACGGGCTGCAAAATAACGTTGGAGGCAGTAGAATACATTACGGCACTCCTTAAAATGGGTGCATATGTATCGGGTATTTCAGACGGGAAAATCGAAGTGATATTATGAGCAGAATTGTTATTGATTGTATAATAGAGGATATTGTTTACCAAAACCCCGAGAACGGATACGCAATCTGCGAGGTGAAATCGGAAACCGAGGGTAATTTTTATGCCGTAGGATATATGCCGACTATCCATGCAGGCGAGCATGCAGAGCTTACGGGAGATTGGGTTGTTCACCCCGATTACGGCGAGCAATTTAAGGTTGAGATTTATAACACGCTTATGCCGTCGTCAGAAGCGGCGATTATAAAATATCTCTCCTCGGGTGTTATAAAGGGCGTGCGTGAGGCAACAGCAAAAAAACTGTATAAGGCTTTCGGTGAGGAGGTTTTTGATGTTTTGACCAATTCACCCGACAGGATAGCGGAGTTAAAAGGCATTAGTCGTGAGCGAGCTCTTACTATGTGCCAATCGTTTAACGAACAGCAGAGTGTGCGAAACATTATTATGTTTTTACAGCAGTATAATATAACGGCACATATGGCGATGAAAATACATAAAATTTTCGGGAATGAGTCTATATCCGTTATAAAGAATAATCCATACTCAATTGCAAATGCGGTTGACGGTATAACATTCAAAACGGCAGATACAATAGCTTTCAATCTTGGCTTGCCTAAAAACTCGCCGCAGCGTCTTTTATGTGCAACGATATATTTTTTGCGTGAGGCGGCATTTTCAAACGGGCATACATATTTGCCGAGGGATTTGTTGATTGAACACATGGTGTATAACTTGAATGTTACCGAAGCAGAAGTTGAAAACGCCATTTCCGAGCTTATCGCAGAAAGGGATATTATATCCGAAACGGTGGACAACACATCAGTTTTGTATTTGGCATCGTCTTATTATGATGAAAAATATATAGCAAACCGAATCATATCAATGTCTGAATCCAAAAGCAAAAGCCTTATAAGTGTGGACAGTGCCGAGGGCGAGGTTACGAAATTTGAGGGTGAAAGCACGATAACGCTTGCAAGAAAACAGCGTAACGCTGTTGTAACGGCTTTATCATCAGGCGTTATGATTTTAACAGGCGGACCGGGAACAGGTAAAACGACAACGATAAACGCTATGATTACCATAATGGAGCGACTCAATTTAAAGGTTTCGCTTGCCGCACCAACGGGCAGAGCCGCAAAGCGGATGGCACAGCTTACAAATCGTGAGGCGAAAACTATCCACCGATTGCTCGGTGCACAGGTTATGGGCAACACCCATATATTTTCGTATGATGAAGAACACCCGTTAGAAAGCGATGTAATTATTTTAGACGAGGTGAGTATGGTTGACACTTCTCTGATGGCGGCATTCCTGCGTGCCGTAAAGCCCGGCGGCAGAATTATTCTGTCAGGCGACAGCGACCAGCTTCCGTCTGTCGGGGCAGGGAATGTGCTTCACGATTTAATTGCATCGGATATTGTACCTGTGGTAAAGCTTACGGATATATTTCGCCAATCCGAACAGAGCTTGATAATCATAAATGCACATCGGATTAATAACGGCGAAATGCCCGAGCTTTCGGACAGAACAAAAGATTTTTTCTTTATGCGGCGAGCAACGCCGATTGATGTTGCCCGAACCGTTACGGAGCTGTATAAAACAAGATTACCCAAAACATACGGTGTAAGTCCCATTGCGGATATTCAAGTTCTTTCACCGACAAAAAAGGGAATAACGGGAACAGTTGAGCTTAACAGGATGCTTCAGGAGAGTATAAATCCTCAATCAAAGGGGCGTAGGGAGCATAAATACGGGCAGACCATATTCCGTGAAGGCGACAAAATAATGCAAACACGAAACAATTATGATATGCCGTACGAAACGGAGGAAGGCGAAAAAGGTCAGGGTATATATAACGGAGATATGGGCATTATTGATGCAATCCACAGTGATGAAAGGTATATGATAATTACTTTTGATGACGGTAAAATTGTTGAGTATCCGTTTTCAGGGCTTGATGAGCTTGATTTAGCATATGCTATCACTGTTCATAAGAGCCAGGGCAGTGAGTTTTTGTATGTTATAATTCCTGTTTCGTCATATATGCCGATGCTTATGACGAGAAATCTGCTTTATACTGCAATAACTCGTGCAAAAACTATGGTGATTTTGGTGGGCAATGACGGAATTATTGAGAAAATGACAAAAAATAATTCATACACGAAGCGTTTTACGGGCTTACCCGAAATGCTTAACAAAGGATTAGAAACGGGGGAGAGGAATGAAGGATAAAACGGCAGGGATATTCAGGCTTCTCGCACTTGTTGCAGTTATGTTCATTGGTATAAGCGTAATAATACCTCAATATACGGTACAGGATGATGAAATAGTAATACCTGCGTGGAGTGATGTCGGCGAAAATGATGAGTGCATCAAGACTGTATTTGTTAAGGGTCTCATATATGGAAACGGACCCGACAAATTCGGCGTTGATGATGTGTTCACAGCGTCGGAGGCGGCATATGCGGCGGTGCGTATGTATGAAGAGAAGAACAAGAAAGAATATTCGTTTGACGGATTCGGCAGAGAAAAGTGCAGTGAATACATAGACAAGGCTCGTTCGTACGGTATATGGGCGGATAATCTGCCAACTGATGACGAGGGCTTAACCCGTCGGTCAATAGCAGCTGTTTTAGCACCGCTTGTTGATGATAATAAGGAGGGCGGTTTAACGGAGTTTTACGGCTCAGAGGAGTATAAAGACAGTATATTAAAGCTGTATAATCTCGGAATTGCACTGGACAGCAACATTGTAAATGCGTTTTCGGATACACCCGTCACAAAGTCCGAGGCGGCACAGCTTGTGGTGATGTGTATTGCACCGCAAAAACGACTGAAAATAGTTATACCCGACACAGATGGATTAAAAGCCGTTTTGGAAAGCAAGATGAGTGAATATCAGGGTGATTGGTCGCTCTATTATGAGGATTACAATACGGGAAGCGTTATTTCCATTAACAGT
>JAXJPK010000213.1:0-3928 GCA_036311705.1 Clostridia bacterium | reverse complement strand
GGCATTTATTTTATATCTGAGGACATTTTTACTCTTGCATCATATTATCAAGAAGATATAAAAGACACTTTCTTTTTGCCAAGTCCTGATTGGCAAATACTTCCCGATGACGAGGAAATTACGATGATAGGTGATGAAAACAATGGATAGATACCAAGCTTTAACAAGCGAACAAGCGAAAGAAAAAATAAAAAAGAAATATAATGTTACGGTTGACCCCGATAATTATGAATTTTTTCCTGAAAAGAAACGAAAAAACTATTACGATAATGATGAGATATTAAGGGTTGCAATTTATGTTAGAGTTTCGACTACCAATGTTAAACAGACATCATCATACGAGCTTCAAAAGAAATACTATGAGGATTTTGTTATAAAGCATCCTAATTGGATATTAACAAAAATATATGCTGACGAAGGAATTTCAGGCACTTCTCTTGCACATAGAGATGAATTTAATAAAATGATAGCTGATTGTAAAGCCGGAAAAATAGATATGATTATTACAAAAAATGTATCTCGTTTTGCAAGGAACATAATGGATTGTTTAGGTATAACAAGAAAATTAGCAGAGATGGAGCCACCCGTTGGTGTATTCTTTGAAAGTGAATGTATATTTTCACTTGATGAGGACTCACAGATGACATTATCATTCTTGGCATCTATGGCAGAAGAAGAATCACACGCTAAAAGCAGAAGTATGGAAGCATCACTCCGTATGCGTCTTGATAACGGCATTCCCCTGACACCAAAATTGCTTGGATATAGGCATAATGCAGATGGTAATTTGATTGTAAATCCCGAAGAAGCTCCAACAGTAAAACTGATTTTTTATATGTATTTATACGGATATTCTACTCAACAAATTGCAGATGCTTTAACTGCCGTTGAAAGAAAAACATATTTAGGTAATATCAAATGGAGTTCAAGCACAATAAGACAAGTTTTGCGTAACGAACGACATTGTGGCGATGTTTTAACAAGAAAAACATTTACACCAAATTTCAGAACACATAAGTCAAGAAAAAATCGTGGTGAACGACCACAAAGCAGATATTCAAATAGGCACGAAGCAATAATTTCAAGAGCAGATTTTAATGCAGTTCAGAGATTGCTTGATAACGCAAAATACGGAAACACTTCTTTATTGCCTGAGCTTCGTGTTATAGATAGCGGTGTATTAAAAGGTTTTGTTACCGTTCATCCCCGATGGGCAGGATTTAAGGATATAGATTACTATGCTGCATCAAGAAGTGTTTACACAGATGAAGAATTATCCTCTGAAGAAATCGTCATATATGATGACATACCTGAAAATGTTAATGAGGGTGATTTTGATTTAAGGGGTTTTGAAATCACAAGGACAGAGTTTTTTGACTCTTGTCATAAACCTTCGATAAGATTAAGCGAAAAAGAAATTAAGTTTAGTGCTGAATGTATCAGAAAATTTGATAAAAACAATTTTATTGAGCTTCTTGTCAATCCTATTGAAAGAAAACTTGCAATAAGGGCAACCACACAAAATAATCGTTGTGGAATAACTTGTTCACAACTCAAAGGCGGTAAATATTACCCGAAAAACATTCCTGCAAGTGCGTTTGGTACAACATTGTATTCGATTTTCCAATGGAAGCCTGAAAATAAATATAAAATTGTAGGCTCTCTTATACAAGCAGATGATGAAGATTTTATCTATATGTTTGATGTTGATGATACAGAAGCATTTTTTCAATCCTATATTGTTTATGACAAAGAGTATGCAAACAAGGCAATTCAGCCTTTAGCAAAAAGCGGTAAAAGAGTTCGTGCTATTCCGCAAGAATGGACACAATCTTTCGGTAAATATTTTTATCGCAATGAACGGGACATAGCTACATTGGAAAAACAAGACGAGTCAGAATGGAAACTACTTATGGAAGGTCAGCTTTTTGAAATGGGCGAAAAACCAAACATAACAAAATTTGATGTGATGAAAGAATTTATACAAAAAGAGCTTGAAGGCATCGAAATTCAGGAGGTAAGCAAATATGAGTGATAATAACATTTTTACAACAGAAGAAAACACTATTTCACAACCGCAACAAACAAATGATGAAATCATAGAATTAGGCGATAACTTTAATTTTGACGGATTTCAGGTTGTACGCAGAGAGTTTTTTGCTCATACAAGAGAGCCTTCTGTTTCTTTTACAAATTGCAAATTTTATGTAAATGCTGCTTGCATCAGCAAATTTCCGGATGTTGACTATGTTCAGGCTCTTGTTAATCAGGAAAAGAAAATACTTGCATTAAGACCCTGCAACGAAAATGACAGAGATGCAATTATGTGGTGTAATGATACAAAGGGCAAGAAAAAGGCAAAGCAAATTACTTGTAAACTCTTTTTTGCAAAGCTCTTTACTCTAATGGAGTGGAATCCTGACCACAGATACAAACTGCTCGGTAAGGTTATTCACGCCAACGGCGAATATTTAATCGCTTTTGACTTAAATTCTACCGAAGTTTATGAGCGTACTTTCAATGAAAATAACAAGCCGAGAACATCACGCATACCTGTTTTCCCTGAAGCTTGTAAAAATCAGTTTGGTATGTCATTTAACGAACATCGGCAATCAATGCAGGTTGATATTTTTGACGGATATGCAGTTTACGGAATTAAGGATAATACCCAAAAAGAAGCAACCGTATCACAAGAAACGAATGCTGACGAAAATCAGGTATTATACTTACCTGAAAATACAAACGGAGGTATAAGCGAATGAAATATCCAATAGCTATAGATATACGAAAATGCAGAATACGCTTACACAAAACTATGCTTAGACAATTAGGAAATCCTAAATACATACAACTACTTATAAATCCTGAAAAAATGATAATCGCCATATTATGCGTAGAAAGAGAAATGTCGGGAGACCAATCATTTAAAATAAACTATAATATAGCATCGCCGGACTCTATTGAAATGTATAGCAGAAGCCTTGTAACTCAAATATATGATTTGATAAAAGAAACAGATGTGGACAATACCTTTAGAATTTATGGCGAAATAATACCCTCACAAAATCTTGCAGTTTTTCCACTTGATAAACGAATGAAAATTGATATTTAGTGAGGTGTGCTATGAAAAAAGATTTATATACTCTAAATACAGACAATGAATTTCAGCAGCTTATACGACCTTTAACATCAGAGGAACGCAAACAATTAGAGGCAAATATCGTTGCTGATGGTTGCAGAGACCCAATAACAGTATGGAATGGAATTATCATTGACGGACACAACCGATATGAAATTTGTCATAAACATAATATCCCATTTAACATACATAAAATGAATTTTGATAGTCGAGAAGATGTTATACAATGGATATGTGCAAATCAGCTTGGCAGACGAAATATAAGCGAAGAAGCAAGAAAATTTTTGATAGGAAAACAGTATGAAACCGAAAAAGTTATAAATGCTCGCCGAAACGAAATGGGATATAACCAATATAAAAAAGCCGATAAAAAAGTGCCTTATGGTAAGGTGGTCGCAGATATTGAAAAAGCTCCGTCATTTTCAAGTCATAAAACTGCAATTCGTATTGCAGAAGAAAATCATGTGTCAGAGGGAACAGTTCAAAAATATGGTTTTTATTCAAGGGCGATTGATGCCATAGATAAGAAATCGCCTAAAATGGTAGCAAAAATACTATCAGGGAAATATAAAATTTCTTATAATAACATTATGGAGCTTGCAAAACTCTCCGCCGATGAAATAGAACGAATATATGAGAGAATAGAACAAAAAGAACAATCCTATGTGCCATATAGCAATAGCAGACAAGTATTTATTGAAGAACGCAAAGGAGCTAACGAAACAAGATTTAAGCCTGAGAAATTAGAAGGTACAACTGTTAAGGATATGCCAGTCTTTGACCCCGATG
>JAXJPK010000212.1:0-26609 GCA_036311705.1 Clostridia bacterium | reverse complement strand
TGCATTGATGTTATTTTTGGAATATTCTACGGTATAATCAGGAGTTGATCCTGTCGTTTTCAACACAACGTCCTTGCCGTCCTGCTTTGCAGTTACGGTTACATCTGGGGTGAGTGCTTTCCCAGTGTAAGTCTGATCGGGGATGTCTGCGACAGAGATATCAATCTTTGTAATATTTGCAGCAGGGGTGTCGGCTGCTTTTACCTTTCCTCCATACAGAGGTGCGACAAAAAGTGCAGCTAACGTCAGAGAAGCGGCTATCGTGTGCTTCCATGAAATTTTTCTTTCTCTCATATATAAGGCTCCTTTCTGATAAATCATGTGATGACTACAGGAATGTGGGAGTCGCAAAGCGACGTAACATACGTAGTCACTTTTGACACCCACGCCATGTGATTCTACTATACCATATAAAATTAAAGTATTATTGAATCTGGACACAATTTGTTCGCACCTTTTTAATATTTCATTCACAAATTGACCATAAACTCGATACATTTACTTGCTAACCTTTTTTCATCAGGAAATGTTAGACATGGCGAGAAATTCTGCCTGAAAGGGAGTAAGAAAGGAGTCCTGAAAAATGAAGAGAGTAGATAAAAGCAAGAAGAATCAAGGTCAAGTTCGATATTTATGGCGGAAGAAGGTAATGATTCCTGCAGTAGTCGCAGTTGCTGTCTCCACGGTCGGAGTTTCCGCTTTCCATGCCACCCATGAGTCAGCGAAAGAGACAGATACGACTGAGGTAATGAAGTCAGCCACTGCCCAGGTTAGTGATCTTGCCACCACCATTAGTTCGACAGGCACGCTGGAAAGTGATGACTCTATTGCTGTGGACATCCCTTCTGGTTTAAAGATAAAGAAGGTTCTGGTATCCTCAGGTGACACAGTTAAGAAAGGCACCAAGCTTGCAACAGTTTATAAATCTTCCGCTGCCAGTCTTCTCTTAAATGTCCGCGATTCCATCGATACTTTAGAAGATGAGATTGATGATCTGGAGGACGAGGATGATATCAATGATACCGATTCTGATAGTTATCTTCAGAAGTTAGTCTATGACCAGGAACTAAGCGATCTTGAGAAAGAAGAGGATGACCTGGAAGAGATTGTCGAGAATGGTTATATCGTTAGTGATAAAGCGGGAACAATTAATGCGGTCAATCTGTCTGCAGGGTCCACAACAGCAGCCAATGCCTCGACAGATACCAGCAGTGATGGTGGGAACAGTCAGTCAGATACGACTACTTCTTCTGGGGCTTCTTCGACAGCATCCAAGACTAGTAGTGTCACTGCTTCTAGCTTGAGTAGCAGCAGTGCAAATACTGCCAAGATCGTGCGTCTTTCTACCGCTTCAGGAGATAGTGAGGCAGGTTCTGTAGATACGACCATGGCTGACAGTACAGAGACAAGTGAGAATTCTTCGGAGAGTAATACACAGTCTAATGAGTCCACAAGTGAGAAATCTACAGAATCTTCCTCATCATCAGATGATACAAGGGAGGATTCTTCGCAATCTCAGTCGTCTGCTTCTGACACTGCCAATAATAAAAACAGCCAAACTTCATCAGGGAATAGCCAAGTAACTACCATCTCAAGTGACAGCATTTCTTCTATCACAATAACAAGACCAAGGGGAGGAGGAAGTCTTCCACAGACAATCGAGGGGTCTAATGCCTACGCTGGAACCATCCGTTGGAGCACCACTAAGCTGCAGGCAGGTAAAACGGTAACGGCTACAATGACGCTTACCGCAAAAGACGGATATGCATTTACTACTTCCGAAGATTACAAGGGGATTACGATTTCAGGAGGAAAGGTAAAGTCCGCTTCCGTTCAGGGAGGAGATCAGACTCAGGGGAATCAACTGATTTTGAAGGTGACTTACACAGTGGCAGGAGAAGACTCTGGCAAGCAGTCTAACTCGTCTTCCGGAAATAAAGATAATACTTCTGCTGGGATGTCTTCCGGTGGCAGATCAGGTTCTTCAGGAGGAGTTGTGACAAATGCGACAGCTTCTGGTGCGAGCAGTGGCAGTGAGTCTACAAGTGATTCCTCATCCACAGATACTTCTACCAATGTAGATTTAGCAGATGACTATGTCGACGCAGTCACCTTGATTTCTGGTGATGACATGGTGGTTGATGTGTCTATTGATGAAGAAGACATCAATTCTGTCAAAGTTGGTCAGACGGCAACGGTTACCCTGGACGCAATTTCAGGACAGAGCTTTGAGGGGGAGATTACCTCCGTCAGCAATGCGGCATCTAATTCTGAAAGTGGATCTGTAAAATACACAGCAGAGGTCACAATTGATAAAACTTCAGAGATGCTTGATGGAATGACAGCCACAGCGGTCATTAATGTGGAAGAAGCAGAAGATGCTATCGTTATTCCTTCTGCAGCAATTCAGGAAAGTCAGGGAAGTGTTTATGTCTACACCACGAAGGAGAAGGATGGAACCTTGTCCGGAAAAACAGAAGTAACAACAGGACTTTCTAACGGATCTTCTGTTCAGATTACAGACGGTCTGAAAGAAGGAGATAAGGTCTACTATACAATTACGACTAACTCGAACAGCTCTGACCAAAATTCTAAGCAGAACAGGGGACAGGATTTTGGTCAGGGAGGACCAGGCGGTAATGGAGGTGGAAGACCTTCTGGCGATCCATCCGGTGGAAATGGAGGGAAGTAAATGAGTCTTATCAGCTTAGATCATGTTTCCAGAATATATTATATCGGAGGAGAGGAAGTCAGGGCCTTAGATGATGTCAGCCTTCAGATTGAAGAGGGAGAGTTTGTAAGCATTATTGGCCCATCCGGCAGCGGAAAGTCTACCATGATGAATATTATCGGCTGCCTGGACCAGGCTGATCAGGGACAGTATTACTTGAATGGCCAGCCGATTGAGGATTATTCGGAGATAGAGCTCGCCCATGTCAGAAATCAACAGATTGGCTTTATCTTTCAGAACTTCAATCTGATTGGCAATCTCACTGCATGGGAAAATGTCGAACTTCCTCTGATTTATCAGAAGATTCCTAAGGCAGAGCGGATCAAGAGGGTGAAGGATGCCCTGGAGCGGGTGGAACTTGGATACAGGGAAGATCATAAGCCGAATGAACTTTCTGGAGGCCAGCAACAGCGTGTGGCGATTGCACGAGCTATTGCCACAAGACCTTCACTCTTTCTCGCAGATGAGCCAACGGGTAATCTGGACTCGCAGACGGGAGAGGATATCATGGAGCTCTTTCATGAACTTCACAGGCAGGGTAATACGATTGTCCTGATTACCCATGATGAGAAGGTTGCTGTTCAGGCAGAACGAAGTATCCGAATTCTAGATGGGCACGTTCAGAATCTGGGCAATGCCAGTCAGAGTATTGGGGAGCAGGCCCTAAAGGATAGTCTGAGAGGGGAGGCGGTTTTATGTTGATCAAGGAAGCCTTTCGTATGGCAGTCAAATCAGTGAGGGGTAATAAGATGAGATCTTTCCTCACCATGCTGGGAATTATCATCGGAGTCATGGCTCTGGTAGTCCTCGTCTCTATTGCCAATGGGACTTCAAAGTCCGTATCGGATTCCATCAATTCCCTAGGAGCCAACACACTTACCGCTCAGATCTCTGATGATAAGGGAGATCCACTCTCCATAGAAGAAGTGAATAAGCTTGTCAAGAATCTCAAACATGTCAAGGAGGTCTCTCCCAGCGCCCAGGCAAATGTGACTGCCTACAGTGATTTTTCCAAGAAATATTCTTCTGATGATTCTACGGCGGATACGACTGTCTATGGCACGGGAAGTGCATACGGTGACATTGAGGGCCTTACCTTAGAAGAAGGTCGATATTTCAATGTCAGTGATGTCAACAATCATACCAATGTTGTGATCTTGTCTTCTGATTTGGCGGAGGATATCATGGGCAATAGTAATTGTCTTGGAAGTACGATTAAGCTTGATGGAGTAGCTTATCAGATTATCGGTATCTTAGAATCCGAGGACAGCTCTTCTTCCGGAATGGGAATGATGAAACATGGGAATTCGTCTAGCTATCGATCTTATAAAGCTTACATTCCATATACCTCTCTGGTTAGATTATCGGACAGTGTTTCTTCAGAAGTTACTTCCTTTGTCGCATCCGCAACGAGTGAGGATGCTATAGATCATGCGGAACTTGAGCTGACACAGGCTCTGTTAACACAGCTAGATAATGATTCGGATGCGTTTACTATTCAGAATCAGTCAGAGATTGCCAGTGCGATGGAAGATGTCAATAGTTCTATGACGCTGATGCTCGGTGGAATCGCAGCGATCTCCCTCTTGGTAGGCGGTATCGGAATTATGAACATCATGTTAGTATCTGTCACAGAGCGAACGAGAGAGATTGGAATTCGTAAGGCAATCGGTGCTGTAAGAGGAGTCATCATGCTTCAGTTTCTTTTAGAGTCTATGATTTTAAGTCTGATGGGATGCACACTGGGAATTGTTGGATCTCTGATTGCGATTAAGATTATTTCAGTCATTGCGGGAACATCTTACGCTATGTCTATGCCAGTTGTCGGAGCGGCAATCCTTTTTTCCAGTCTGATTGGTATCATTTTTGGAATCTACCCAGCTAACAAGGCGGCCAAGAAGAATCCAATCGAAGCTTTGCGCTATACAGGCTGAGTATTATTAGGTGAACTACTCGGTAATTGAATTGCCAAGGATTCCTGTTATGTGTCCTAAAGACACAATGGAAGGGAGACTGCCTCATATTTCTTACATCAGTGACATCTCATTGATGATCAGGTGGAAGTTCAGTCCTAGGCTGTTGGCTGCCCGCTTGCATAAGAGCATTCGGTCCATAAAAATCTCGAAGTATTCACCAATCTCACCATAACGGGTATCAACATGCATTTTTAACTTAATGCCAGAATGATCTTTGTTGATCTTGATCTCGGTTCCGGTAGCGGAATAATTGACACGGTCGTGGATATCGAACTGGTCTTGATGCTCCTGCTGAACTCGGCTCCTTCGGACGTCAGATTTATCAGCGAGGATGAGCGCCGCACTGATGCGATTGACTGGGACTCCGTTACCCTCATCGTGATTACCGATAGCGCAGATAATCGGGGCGATATCCTCTGGTGGAACGTGCATCTCGTTGAGAATCTGAAATGCCATCAGGGCACCAGACTGGCTGTGGTCGACGCGGTTGACGATATTGCCGATATCATGAAGCCAGGCAGCGGTCAGAGCCAGATCGATGGTATGATCTTCTTCTCCCAGGGTTTCTAAAATATATCGGGTGCGGTTTGCTACAATTTTCACATGAGCAAAGCCATGTTCAGTATATCCCAAGGCTTTCAGAGCCTTGTTTTGGCATTCGATATAGATTCTTGCCGCTTTATTCTTTACAATTTTTGAGAACAGGGGAAAACGTTCCATATCCTGGCGGAGATTCTCCTGTTTTTCTTTTGACTTTTTCTCTTTGTCTTTTAATCTTTTCTCTTTCTCTTTTTTACTCATTATCTTACTCTGCTATCGTGATCTATAGAAAAGGGTTACTTTTTCATTATAGCAGGGGGAGCTACCTTTAGAATCAATAGCACAAAGATTTCCAAATCTCTATCCTCTCACTTTTCAGAAATTTTACTCAGGGAAGTAAGATGATTCTTGTGGAAGAAATATCTGAAATTCGCGCAGGAATCTCTCTGCAATCGGAGAAAAAACTTGTCCCTTCTTCCAGATAAAATACATAGGAGTGAGGAGCGGCGGTTGCAAAGGTATACGTTTGAGGTCGCTGCTTTGACTGGTATCGACTAGCTTATCAAAGGTTAGGAGGACTCCTAGATTTCTTTTGGCAAAGACAGACCCGTTGTAGGATAGACGAAAGCTTCCTTCCAGATGGAGGTCCTGAAAATAATTCCCCGCCCAAGGCTCAATGTCATTCTTCCAGGACTGCTCTGAGCAGAAGAGGTTATACCCTTTCAGATCCTTAGCAGTTAGGAAATCTTTATTGGAAAGCTCATTATCCTTAGAAACGATGGCAACCCATCGGTCAGCCTCCGGGAAGCGGACGGCGTTATATTTGTTAAAATCAGGTTCCTCCACGATGGCGGCAAAATCTAGAATGCCTTTCTCCAGAGTATCGGTTACCTGCTCAGTATCTCCGCTGGTGATGTGATATCTGAGATTAGGATATCTGACCTTGAACTGGGTGATAAAGTCTGCCAGAAACCCTACCTGGTAACTCTCAGCCAGACCAAGATAGATATCTCCTCCCGAGATATCCGACAGGGCAGAAAAACTATCTTGAATCTTATTGGCCATGGCAATGAGATCCGCTGCCTGCTTTCTTAAGAGCATTCCTGCATCGGTGAGTTCAATGTGAAAACTGTGGCGGATAAAGAGCTTCTGACCTAGTTCCTCCTCCAATGATTTGATCTGTCTAGAAAGGGTCGGCTGGGTGGTGTGAAGAATCTCAGCTGCCTTAGAGATGTTCTCTTCCCTGGCTATTGTCAAAAAGTTTTTCAGTACTTTTAATTCCATGATATCGTCCTTTTTTGATAGTTATTTGATTCATTTTCTGATGTTATTTTAGCATGATATACATTATTTGTATATCATAATAGAGAAAATAGGCATTAGCGAATACTTACTGACTGGAGTACACTAGGATTAACTAATAGGAGGGCAGGAATGTTGAAGTCGCAGAGCGGCGGAACATTCCTTAGTCACTTTTGACACCCACATTATAGAATATAGTTATTGTAAAGGAGAAATCAATTATGTTAACAAAAGCTGCAGAGAACTTTTTATTCTATAATCCAACAAAATTATTATTCGGACCTGGAAAGTTAGGAGAACTCCATGAGCAGAAACTTCCCGGTAAGAAAGCTTTACTTCTTACATCCAAGGGACAATCCATGTACAAGAATGGATCCTTCGATAAGACAGTTGAGGAGCTTACCAAAGCTGGGGTTGAGTATGTACATCTTGCGAATGTTGTAGAGAATCCGGGGAAAGAAGACTGTGAGGAAGCAGGAAAGTTTGCAAGAGAGCATGGCTGTGACTTTATCGTAGCATTAGGTGGTGGAGCTGTCTTGGATTCTTCCGTTGCGGTAGCTCTGATGGCAACCAATGAGGTTGATCTCTGGGATCTTGTTTTCGGTGGAACAGGTAAAGGTAAGATCGCTGAGAATGATCCACTTCCAATCGTGACAATCGCAACCACTTCCGGTACTGGCTCTGAGATGAATGAGTGGGGTGTTATTAGCAAGATGGATACTCATGAGAAGATTGGTCTTGGCGATGAGAGATGTAAACCAAGAATCGCTGTTGTCGATCCAACTTATATGCTTACAGTTCCCGCAAAATATACAGCATACCAGGGATTCGATGCTCTCTTCCACAATACCGAGGTTATGATGAGCACAAGCTTAAATCTTATGTCTGAGGCAATCGCACTTTCTGCCATTAAGAACATCTATGAGTACCTTCCAATCGCAGTGAAAGAAGGAAGCAACTTAGAGGCTAGAACTCACATTGCCTATGCTGCTACTATGGCAGGAATTACCATGCAGCTGACAAGCACGACAGCTCAGCATTCTATGGAGCATGCTATGAGTGCATACCACAGAAATCTTCAGCATGGTGCCGGTCTTATCATAATTTCTAGAGAGTTCGCTCAGTTCTTCATTGACAAGCATGCTTGTGATGAGAGATTTATCAAGATGGCAAAGGTTATGGGATATCCACACAGCAAGGATCCACAGGACTTTATCCGTGCTTTAGTCAAATTGCAGGAAGACTGTGGTGTAGCGGATCTTAAGATGAGCGATTATGGATTTACGAAAGATGAGTGCATGACACTGGCTAAGTGCTCCAGAGATACGATGGGCGGACTTTATGCCGCAAACCCATGCGAGGTTTCTGATGAAGACATCGCAGGAATCTTTGAGCGCAGCTATCAATAAAACGATGAATGACAATACGAGGGAGGTCCAATATCTTCTAACAAAAACTGGATTATCAGAGGAACAGTGTCAGCAGATATTAGATCAGGTAGAACAGGGCAATCATTCGAATCTAAAACAGCTTCTTCGGAGATACCGTGCAGGGCTCATGAAGGATCTGCACGAGAGTGAGGAGAGGGTAGATTCTTTTGATCTTCTGATGTACTATTTAAAGAAAAATAACGCGGAGGAATCATAATATGGGTGAAAAAATTGTACAGACTGCAGGAAGAGCGGCACTGGGTGAGTTTGCACCAGACTTTGCACATTTCAACGATGATGTACTCTTCGGGGAGAACTGGAATAATCAGGACATTGATGTAAAGACCCGCTGCATTATCACATTTGTTGCTTTAATGGCACAGGGGATCACAGACAGTTCACTTGTCTATCATCTGCAGAATGCGAAAGCACACGGTGTGACAAAAGTGGAATTTGCAGCTATCGTAACCCATGTCGCTTTCTATGCAGGTGCGTGTGATATAATAGGGCTAAATCAGAACAAAGCCGCATAAACAGTGGCTTGGGAATGGTTTGGCCCTTACTATTTTGCAGCATGAAAGCAGGATTTTGGTTAAGGACAGCGCTGAAATTATCTAAAATCTCACTTGACCTTGATGCGTCAGGGAAGCCGACGGGTTTCCTATATCATAGGCTGGAGGTGAGTATAATCTTTTGACGCAGTAGCAGTAGTTTGATTTATTGTAGTTATTTTATTAAGGGCTAAATCAGTTTATGGAAGTTTTTTCTGTGATCTGGTTTAGCCCTTTTTTGTTTTGAGAGAGGTGGCGGCTATGGGAATGATATTTATGGCAGCAGGCAGAGTGCTTCATTTCATATTAAAAGCTGTGTGGAAGATGATATGTGTGGCAGGAGTATTGTTGGTATGCCTTGCGAAGATATTTATCATGATGCTTCTTGCCATGCTTCAGATAGTCTTTGGTATTGTGAGACTTGGCGAGACTGTATGAAGAAGTGAGGCAAAATCCGAAACAGGCGGATTTTCCAAACAAATGTAGGCATATCTACGGATTACAGAGGTTAGTTGTAGTGTATCATAGTATGCGTGGTGAAGATGACGGAGATTATTAAGAAATTCGGTAAACTCGGATTTTGTGAAAAATCGTAGGCATTTTCACGGACAAAAGGGGTTTTGCCCCTGCTATGATATATATGTCGAACAAAATGAGGTTCGGCATCCTACAACTAAATAGTAGGCATGATTAGAAAGTCTCCTAAATCCTGTTATCAGGAAACTTCGGGATGTGGTGCGATGAAGGTCGGTGGCAACACTGCTCAGAAAGGCTGCTAGCCCAACCCGGGATTATGGATAAAAGTATCCATATAATAGAGGGAGACCGGAACACCGAAGCTGTGAGCTAAAAGCAAGAACAGTAGGGAGCTGGCTACTCGTGAAGAACCCTTGAGCAAGGTGCGAAAAGTGTGACAAATGTCGGAATCATGTCGAGATAACACGATCCTTACATGTTTGGATGCCTGCATCTTTAAGGGTCTGTGAGAGGATGATAGCTTCTTATATGATATTCATCTTATACATACCATCTTCTCACAAGCCCTTAAGGGTTTGGATAATCGCCTGATGGAAGTGATAACCTGCAAATATCACAACCAAAGACGCTGATGAATCTGGGAAATGGAGGTTGAGCAACATGGATGATTTAATGGTGATAGGCATTGATCACGGCTGGAGCCATATGAAGACACGGAACCACTGTTTTGTGTCAGGCATTTCAGAGATTGAATCAGAGCCTATAGTATATGAGCATATCCTTGAATACAATGGAAAATTCTATCGTATAGGAGGAGACCGCTTAAAAGTACAGGAAGATAAGGTCAGCAATGACAATTACTATCTTCTGACGCTGCCTGCAATAGCGTTGGAAATGGATACAAGGGGCGTAAGAGAAGCCCATGTAGTCCTTGCGGTCGGTCTGCCAATCGGAAGATTTGGTGCAGAGAAGAAAGATTTTATAGGTTACCTGTCAAAAAATAAGATGGTCAGATTCCGTTATGAAAAGAAGAAGTACACGGTTTTTATCGACAGGGTGCTTGTATATCCGCAATGTTACGGAGCGATAGTGAGCAAGCTTCCTGAGATGAACGGTCAGGAGTTTGTGGTGGACATAGGATCTTGGACGGTTGACACATTAAAGGTGATTGACAGGTCGCCTGACGAGTCAAGCAGCGGTTCTGATCCTAACGGCATCATTACCTGTATGCGTAAGATCGAGGAACAGTGCGTCAAGCAGATGAATACCAAGATTGATGAATACGCAATCAGGGAAGTGATGATTAAAGGGGACGCAAATCTTGACAGGGCTTATGTAGACCTTATCAAGAATGAGCTTACTAAGTACACGAAGTCTGTGTTCCGTATCATCGTGGAGCAGGGAGTAAATGTAAAGACCACTCCGATAACTTTTGTCGGGGGTGGTGCTGCACTGATGAAGAGGTACGGCGGGATTGAGCAGAGAAATATCTCCTATATTGAAGATGTCAGGGCAAATGCCATCGGCTATGAGACGCTGGCACAGATGTATATGTATTCCCGCAAGAGAAAGGGTGCATAGGTGAAGCGGTATGGGAGATTATGCACATATCTCGGTCAGGCTGAACAGGGAGAACCCGAAGCATAAAAAGGTCATAAAGTTCCTTGACGAGATGGATCTTAAGAAATACAAGTCCAAAATAAATTTTCTGGTAGAGGCTATGTCGTTTTATATCGAATGTATCGAGGACGGCAGTCTTGAGAACGTAAGGGACAGGAATTTCAGACAGTATTCAAGAGATTTTGTGACGAGGGATGAGTTCAATGAGAGGCTTAACGGCATAACGGATGTACTGGAGAAAAAGATCTATAAGGAAATTCTTTCTTCATATATCAAGCCGCAGGAGCAGGTTACTGCAGTTAAAAGCAGGGGCAGCGAAGAAATGATTACGCCTGTAATTCCTGCTGGGGATGAATCTCTGGCAGAGAATCTGAGCAGGTATTCGGGAGTGATGGACAGTGTTATGAGCTGGAGTGATGACGGATAAAGGAGGTGAGGTCGATGAGAAGGTTTGCGAGGCTTCTGACCTATCGGTTTTATCTGATGGGTATGTAACAATTAAATATCAATCTGAATATCAGATATAAAAAAGGTATGCTTGAATTGGTATGCCTTTTTTATTTATATTAAGTCGAACAGATTGGGGCATAGTAAAAGGAGGTTCAAATGAACAAGTTTAAGCGAATGTTAGCCTTAAGTATGGCAGTGGTTTTATCCGTTGCCACATTAGGGCAGGTAGGTATGACCGCATTTGCGGCAGGTACGGACACAGACGCTAAAGAGGAAATAGCTCTTTATGATAAGGATGTAAGGACTGACCTTGATGCGGACGAGGTTGCAACAGCAGAGGATATCAATGTACTTGTTGATTCCGATTTTGATGTAACAAATGTAAAGGACGGTATCAGCTTTGATGATACCAAGGTTTCGGTGGCTTATGCAGAGGATATGGGAGACTTCGATCTGTCAAGGGCAGGGAAGTATGACACCTATTATCTGGTCGAGCCGTACAGTGGCAAGGCAGCTTATCTGATACACAGGACGGTATCGGTTGAAGAGCCTGAGACAACGGAAGCTCCGAAGAGTGAAAGCACGGAGGAGGAAGGGGATTCAGATGATGACCCTGAGCCGATAGTCGGTGATGAGAGAAATCCTGATGAGCTGCCACTTTCCAAGGGTGAACTGGAAAACATCCAGAGCAGCACGGCTACATTCAGCATCATTCTTGATGATGACCAGGCTGCGGAGCTTATCGAGGAGGGGATAAATCCCGAGACCGGAGCTACCGAGGAGGATCTGAATGAATCTGATGATGAAGCAACAAGTGACAAGGATGGCACTCTGGTAAGCAAGGTGGGACAGCTCCTGTTGAAGGCTGTTGATACGGTATTTCCGACCATGACAGCTTATGCAGCAGAAAAAAAAGACAAGATGAAGGTCTCTTATTCGGGTTATGCGGGATATTGCGGTCACAGGACAGGTATCAAGTATATCTCTGAAGAAGGGGATTATTATAAGCATCTTGTTTACTGTATGGATATGAAGAAGAATACCACCAATGGCACGGTATCGGCAGGAGGTAAGATTAAGGCTCAGATCACATTCTGTCTTGTGAACGGGGCAAGGACGCTCGGAGGCAAATGCCATACCTCAAAGTATTCATCCGGCACGGCTGCGGCTGATTATTTCATCACAAGTGCGGCTATCCATGTACTGAACGGAGAGGTCAAGCTCTCATATTATAACGATGGAAGCGGTGTTTATAAGAACATAGAGCAGATGGTAAATGATGCTAAGAATCTTGACAAGTCAAAGTATAATCTTGAGACCGGTCTTACTAAGAGTATTACCTATACCATAACACCCAAAAAGACGGAGTGGAAGGATATGGGAGACGGTCTTTACAGAAGTGAAGAGAAGTTTGTCCGTTCAAAGAGCGGCACAATCACAGATGTAAAGTATCAGATCAAAGGTGCTCCTTCAGGTCTGACCGTTGGTGAAATAAAGACCGATTCCAGCAAGATTGATGACGAGAGTGATCTGAAAAAGTACGATATCTGCGTGGCACAGACGGATGCATCCAAGGCTTCATCCAACTTTTATCTGTACTGTAATTCGGATGCAATGAAGAAAATTACGGATAATAAGAGTACAATCAAGGTGGTTGCCAAAGCATATTCGGATGAAAAGGGTGGAAGGAAGTGGACACCTACTGTAGTATCACAGCAGAAGATTACCTTTCTTGAAGAGTTCAATACCCTTTCTGCTAAGGCTACGGTTAAGGTCACATCGAATTTCCAACTCGGCAGCATTTCTATCCGTAAGTTTGATAAATACACGAAGGCTCATGTAGATGGTGCAACTTATTATATGTATGAAGATAAGGACTGTGAGGAATTTCTATGTGAGCTTAAAGGTACGGGAGACGGATGTTATGCTTCAGAGGTTGAGACTTTGACACAGGATAAGTATTATCTTGTTGAGGTAGAGGCACCCGAGGGATTTGAACTTGACGAGACCGTGCATGAGGTAGATATTTCCTATTTTACAATCTATGACGCAAAGGGTAATGTCATAAAGCAGGGCAAGGAATATTCCCATGATGAAGAGCCTGAGCGTGTGGGCGTGATGATAGGTAAGAAGGATTCCTTTACCGGGAATGAGATCAAGACAGCGGGCTTTGCGGTATTCAATGATGCAGCCTGTACGCAGAGAACAATCGTAGATTCGGTGAATGAAAATGTTGAAGTTCCCGTATTTCATTATGATGAGGATCTGGGAGCGGCTGTATCTGTAGGTTTTGTAAAGACACAGGACACTTATTATGTGAAAGAGGTTGAGATTCCCGATGGATATTCGGGGCTTAACACGGTGTGGGAGGTCCAGCCGGGATATGGCGAGACCGTCTATAAGGATGTGACCAATACTCCGATCCGATGTGATGTGACAGCAAAGAAGAAGCAGAAAACAGAAGGTCTGATGGGTGATGCGACACTTGTGGGAGCAACCTATGGACTTTATGCGGCAGAGGATATCAAATATCCTGACGGAAGCGGAGTAGTCACATATAAAGCAGATGATCCGATTAAATCTGGAAAAGGAACGAATTTTAAGTACAATGAAGTTCCTGCCACAAAGGACACCCTGCTTGCAACAATAAAGACAGATGAGGCTTGCGAATTTTCTTTCAGTAATCTTTACTTCGGTAATTATTACATCAAGGAAATTGAGCCGAGTGTAGGATGTATTCTTGATGATACAGTGTATGAACTGAAATTCAGGGAGGCGAAAGATACACACTCAGATATTACTCTTACTCAGGATGTTTTCGAGGATGTGATAAAGCAGCCTTTTGAGATTATTAAGGTTTCTACAGACGGAGATACCGGAGAGACTGACAAGGTAAAGGATGCCGAGTTTACGGTTAAGCTCAAATCAGAGATCAATGAAAAAGGCTGGGACAAGGCAACCACATATGATACTCTCGTTACTGATGAAAAGGGATATGCAAAATCCAAAGAACTTCCGTATGGAGAGTATCTTGTAAAGGAGACAAAAGTTCCAAAAGACCTTTATAAGACAGATGATTTCACTGTAAAGGTTACAGAGGATTCGAGAACGCCGCAGGTTTGGAGGACATTGAACGATGCTCCTTTCAAGGCATATATCCGTATCGTGAAAAAGGATGCGGAGAGTGGTGAGATTGTTCTTTTACCGGGTGTTACTTTCAAAATCCGTAAGGGTCATTCGACAAAAGGTACAGAGAGCAGCACAGGTACTTCCGCATCAGCCGAGGCAAAGGACAATTCTTCCTATGTCGAACAGAAGGTGGGAGACAAGAAGATTTCCGAGTTTATCACAGATGAGACAGGAACAGTCACCACGCCATTGAAGCTAAAGTATGGCGATTATGAGGTCGTAGAGATTAAAGCACCTGACGGATATCTTATCACGGATGAGCCGAAGCCTTTCACTGTGACAAAGGAGGGGGCAGTCCAAGTTACGGAGGACAATGACGGTGATCCGGTCATCACCGTAGAGATTGAAAATAAGCCTGTTAAAGGCAAGGTAAGTATCAAAAAGTCTGGTGAGGTTTTGGTGGCTGCCGAGTATGATACTATCATAGACCGTATCCTTACGGCTGTAACGGGAGATAACCGAAGCGTGAGATTCAAGTATGAGGAGCAGCCTCTTAAGGGTGCAAAGTATGAGCTTATCGCAGACGAGGACATTTATACACCTGATCATCAGAAAGCTGCAAGCGGTGACGGCAGGAAGATAGCAGTCTATAATGATATCCCTGTTGTTAGCGGAGCAGCCGTGGCTACCCTTGTTACAGATGATAAGGGAGAGGCGAGTGCCGATGGGCTTCCTCTTGGCAAGTATCATCTTGTGGAGGTCGAAGCACCGAACGGATATGTGCTTGATGAGACGGCAAAGGAGATCGAGCTGACCTATAAGGATGACCACACGGAGGTTGTCTATGAGAATGCAGAGTTTGTGGACGAAAGGGTGAAAACGGAGCTGTCCCTTATCAAGAAAAACTCTGTCAGTGAGATTCCTGTCGAGGGAGCGACCTATGGTGTATATGCCACGGAGGATATCCTTGGCAGGGATGATGCGGTTCTCGTGGAAGCGGATTCGCTGATACAGTCTGCCGTCACGGATGCAGAGGGCAAAGCGGTATTTGATGCTGACCTGCCTCTTGGCAAATACTATGTGAAAGAGGTAGAGACAGCACCGGGGTATCTTATGGATGAGAATGAGTATGAGGTTGACTTTACCTATCAGGATCCAAAGATAGCCCTTCTTACAAAGGAGATTCCCGTAGAGGAGATACCGATTATTGTTGAAATCTCAAAGAGTGATATAACGACGGGAAAAGAGCTTCCCGGTGCAAAGCTGGAGATAATCGACAAGAACGGTGAGACCTTTGCGGCATGGACTACGGACGGCAAGCCTTATACAATCAATCCGATACCCGCCGGGGAATATACCTTGAGGGAGACCACTGCACCATACGGCTACCAGATAGCCGAGGAAGTGAAGTTTACCGTTGAGGAAACGGGAGAGATACAGAAGGTGGCTATGTCTGATGAGAGAGTGCTTGGAATGATCCGCATCTATAAGACGGACGGCTCTACTAAGAAGCCTCTTGCGGGGGCAGAGTTTGAAGTCTTGGATGAAAAGGGAAGGGTACTTGCAAAGCTCACATCAGACAAGGACGGTAAAGCTGTGACCGAGCCTGTTCCAATCGGCAGCTACAAGGAGGACGGCACATTCGACAAAGACCTTCACTATTATGTGGTGGAGACAAAAGCACCTGACGGATATATCCTTGATGATACAAAGCATGATATCGTGCTCCAGTATGATGACGATCCGCCGGAGTTTGTGGAATATACGCTCAATGTGAAGAACAAGCCGAATAAGCCGAAGCTTCCGCAGACAGGCGGTGACTTCAATCCGTGGGTATTCGCAGGAGCAGGGACAGGTATTCTTATCGGAGCTGCCGTATGGTATTTCAGGAGAAGGAAGAGATTTCCGAGGGCAGCAAAGTAAACTGCCATAAGATATTTGATGAAGTATAATATTCAGCAGGTATCTGAATGTATAACTGAATAATGTAACTATTGTCGAGAAGCTAAAAATATATGCTTTTCTATTTTTATGCCATCAGCTAAGAACGCTGGTGGCATTTCCATTTTTAAGGAGGATTTTTATCATGATGGATTACACAATGTTTAAGGAACTCGTGAATGATAAGTTTATGGACTATATGCCCGATGAGTATAAAAACGGCAAGCTCAGCATAACTAAGGTCAATAAGATCAACGGCACAAAGGACGGCTTAAGCATCTATCAGGAAGGTGACAAGGGTGCACCTACGATTTATGTGGATGACATGTATGAGAGGTTCAAAGAGAGCGATGACCTTGAGCAGACATTCAGGGATGCGGCAGAGCTTTATGTAAAGGCATTTAAGGAGATGCCGCCTATTCCCGTGGATATGCTGACAAATGGGGCAAATGACAAGATTTACATGGTCATCATCAATACGGAATCCAACAGGGAGATGTTAAAGGATATCCCACACAGGGAAGTCAATGACACCTCCGTGGTCTACCGCATTATGGTAAGCGATGATGAGAAAGGTATCGGAAGTGCCCTGATCACGAACAGTATCGCAGAGCAGATGGGCATGAGTGAGGAGGAGCTTTTCAAGATAGCTGCGGAGAATACTCCAAAGCTGTTTCCACCCGTCGTAAAGCCGATGTCACAGGTAATCTTCGGTATGCTTACAGAGAATGGCGGTATGCCAAAGGATGTAGCCGAGCAGGTGGTTGAAGGAATGAGGGGCGAGAATGAGATGATGTGGATCATCACCAACAGCAAGGGCATATCCGGTGCTGTCAACATGATCTTTGAGAAGAACCTGCACGAGCTTTCAAAGGGCATGGGCGATGACCTTTATATCCTTCCATCGTCTATTCATGAAGTCATAGCGGTGCCTGCGAGCATGGGAGATCCCGAGGAGCTTGCGAATATGGTGCTTGAGGTAAACAGCAGCGTGGTGGATGTGTCAGAGCGTCTTTCCAATCAGGTATATCACTACAGCAGGGATGACAGGAAGCTCTCCATGGCTACGGACACTCCGAACAAGGGCATCATGAATGCTGTGGCAGATGTGGAGCTTGTCTATGACAAGGAGCAGAAGCGTTAGGAGGTATCCACATGGAAGAGGTGCTTGAGATAGATAATGTGAAGGAGCTTGTGGAGATGATCATAGATATCCCCGATGGCGTAATGCTTGAGGTGGAGCTTGGAGAGGAGGATGCTGATGATAGGAGAGAGGGCGTTTAAGCTTGATGTCGTCAGCATCCGTCTTGTCAAGGACGCACCTGTTTTTTCAAGGACGAAGATTACAAATCCTGAGACGGCTATTGAGGCACTTGGGAATATAATGTCTGATCTTGACAGGGAGGTCGTGGCGATTGTCAATCTCAAAAGTGACGGCACACCAATCAATGTGAATTTCGCAAGCGTAGGCACGATAAACGGTGCTTTGGCAGAACCAAGGGAGCTTTTAAAGTCAAGCATACTTTCCAATGCGGCTAATGTCATCATGGTCCACAATCATCCGTCTGGCTGTCTTGATCCGTCAAAGACGGATATAGCAATTACCAACAGGATGATAGAGGTATTCTCGCTCATGGGGATACCTCTTTTAGACCATGTGATCGTGGGCGGTGACAACAGGAGTTTTTACAGTATGCACGAGAAAGGCACGGTCGTGTTTGACAACCATGTGGTTTATTCGAGTCTGATTGATACGCTGAAATTCCAGAGGGTGGCAGAGGATGTGCCAAACGGTATCGTTGCCGCAGACTGGAGAAAGGAGACGCTCGGATATGGGAATGTTCACGAAGAACGAGTTAGAGAGAGCAAAAACCGTTGACATTAAAGCGGTGGCTTCATCAATGGGATATACCGTGAAGCGGATAGGCAGCCTTTATACCATAAAGGAAATGGATTCGATACGGATCTATCCTGATAACCATTGGTACAGGTGGTCGGGCAAGTCAACGAACGGCATCACAGGCGGCAGCCAGATAGATTTTATGATGGAGTTTGGCGGCATGGATATCGGGGAGGCTGTTTCCTATCTTCTTGACTTCTCGGGACAGGGCAGGGATATGACCATAAGAACAGAGACTGCACCTGTCAGGAAAGAACACAAGCCGTTTTCGCTTCCTCCTTCTTCGTCGAACAATTTGAGGATAACAGGGTATCTCACCAAGGAGAGAGGGCTTTCGGAGGAGACGGTTAAATGGTTCATTGATAAGAAGCTGGTATATGAATCGGAGCCTTATCACAATGTTGTTTTTATCGGATATGACAAAGAGGGCAGGGCGAGATTTGCCAGTATGAGGGGGATATATGATCATGACGGGAAGTCCTTTAAGTGTGATGTGACAGGCAACGACAAGAGGTTTGCTTTCCATGTGGAGGCAGACAGCGATACGGTTCTTGTGTTTGAAGCGGCTATTGACTTGATGAGCTATTTTGAGATGCATGACAGACCGCAGGTTCACATGATAGCTCTTGGCATGACTGCAGATAATCCACTCAGGCAATATCTTGACGACCATCCGGGGATAAAAAGCATCGGATTCTGCCTTGATAATGATGAACCGGGAAGGAATGCAGCATATAAATTGGCAGAGAAGTATATCAGGCTTGGATACAGGACGGATATATCACTTCCGCCTGACGGATGCAAGGATTACAACGAGATGATTGTACAGAATAAGCACCGGAATGCCGCATCAAAAATAAAAACCAGATGATGAGATGGGTCACAAAAAACGGCTATTTGGGTCACAAATGTAACCCATTTCATAGAGGGTCTTTAGAGGATTTTTTATAGATTTTTCAGTTGGGTCACAAATGTAACCCAAACTGGCAAATATGTAACCCACGTGTAACCCAAAATGCCTGTTTTTGAGTCACATATGTAACCCACGAGGATTTCCATAATTTTTATGATATGGAATCCGGGTCACAAATGTAACCCAAATGGGCAAATATGTAACCCACATGTAACCCAAAATGCCGTTTTCCGGGTTACATATGTGACCCATGGCATATTTTTACGATAATCGGGGGTTTTAGGGGGCGAAGCCCACTAACCAGATGCATTTTTGAGACGCCAGTCGAACAAAATGCGTATCTGGCAGAAGCTGTCAAGGGGTGTTCTCACTCTGATGAGGATAACTTATTTATCACAGGTAAAAAAGGAGGATTTTTTTCATGAACGATACAAATTATCAGATTGATTCAGCGAAAGGATTGCTCACCTACTTAAAAACAATCGGGAGTGCGGTGAAGATCCAGAAAAGAGGAGCAGAGATTATTTTGGATAGCCTCTCTGAGCATAATGTTCAGCTTTATGCTGATAAGGATGCTGCTCTTTATAAAAAGGACGCTGGCGGTGAGGCAGAGCTGATGACTGTTGATGATGTAGTGGATATGGTCTGCGAATACAACTTTGAGGATATCTACGACCTTGAGGATTCCATAAAGAAAGAATCCGATTTTGTCAGCAGGTGCAAGGCACAAAAACGGCTCGATGAGTTAAAGAGGGATAAGCAGATTCTTGATAAGATTTTCTACCACACAAAGTATGGAAGAAAGGTCGGAGTAGTTGCAGACCGCATATGTGCAGGGCTGTGCGAAAAGCTGTGTCTTGTGCCGGTTTATAATATTCCGATGTATGAAGATAAGGTCGTGTCTGAGGGAACAGCTTACGAAACGGCGGTAAAGACGGAAGAGATTAAGCTGGCAGAGCAGCAAGGCGGGGATGAGAGGTCAGAGGACTTTCCCGATGAAGAGGGAATATCTGAAGATCATATAGTCGCTTCGGAATCTGTCAGTACAAGTAATGAACCCACTCGTGACGAGAGGGAGGAGTCAAAGGGGGCGAGGTAAATGGGTATGAATTTGCGAAAGGCATACCGCCTGACGGAGGAGCAGAATGAAGAGCTTCAGACAAAGGTTTCCGAACTTGGAATGACGGAATCGGAGTTCATCAGGCTGCTTATCACCGAGCGTCCCAAGGACTTTCCTGAGATCAGGCAGATGCTTAACAGCCTTATCAATGAAGTGAACCGTATCGGCGTGAATATCAATGAGATTGTCCATAACAACAATTCCATGCTTTATTCAGATGGTGATAAGGGCAGGTTATTGGCTTATATGCAGAGACTGAACGAGGTAGTGGAGAAGGCGGTGATGGAGATTGGCGATAACTAAGATTCTTTATATGAAGGATTGCGGTGTGAATGATCCCGGTAAACATCTGAGGCAGGCTATAAACTATATTCTTGTTCCCGAAAAGACCGGTGAGAAGATGTATGTATCCGGGCTTAATTGTCAGGCTGCATATGCTTATGAGCAGATGAAAGCTACAAAGATTCAGTTTGGCAAGAGGGATAAGAGGCAGGGATATCATATCATCATTTCCTTTGAAGAGGAGGAACTGGATGCCGCTACAGCATTTGAGATTGTCGGTAAATTTGCTAACGAGTATCTTGGTAACGAATATCAGGCGGTTTATGCGGTTCATGACAACACGGAACATATCCATGGTCATATTATTTTTAACAGCGTGAACTGCCTGACAGGTAAAAAATTCAGGTACGAAAAAGGTGATTGGGCAAAGTATATCCAGCCGATTACCAACAGGCTATGTGAGGAATACGGACTTTCAACCATATCAGTTGATGCAGACCGTGCAGATCCTTCAGAGTCATATACCGAGTGGCGTGATTACAGGGATGGTAAATTTGTCTGGGCTGATATGATAAAGAGAGATTTGGATGCCTGCGTAATACAGGCTTCGGATTTTGAGGAGTTCGTATCACTTTTACAGTCTAAAGGGTATGAGGTCAAGCAGAATAAGTATTTTGCCGTAAAGCCGCCCGGACTGTCGAGGTTCAGAAGATGTTATCGCCTCGGAGAGGATTATTCGGAGGAACATCTTAGGGAGAGGATAGCAGCTGAGGATATGACATATTACCGTGAAAGACACTCAGAGGCGAGAATCTTGAAGGTGTTAATTCCTTATCATTTGAAGAGAGCGAAACTTTCAGGCTTGCAGCGGAAGTATTTTGCAAAGCTGTACCGCATAGGGAAGCTGAAGCAAAGACCATACAGTCAGGCATATAAGTACCGTGATGAGATACGGAAGATGCATAAGCTTCATGAGCAGTATATGTTCCTTGCGGACAAGGAGATTCACAGTCAGGATGATTTGCTTAAAGTTTATGAAAATCTGAAAGCAACAAAGGCTGACAGGGCGGCGGAAAGAAAGAGGTTTTATAAGAAGAAAGCTGCTTTTAATCTGTTTTGGAAGAAACTTGACCGTCTTGAGGAATTGACACCTGCCGAGGTAAGCTTCAACAATGGAGATGAGTTCTTTGTCAAAGAGCACCAGGAGTACCAAAATATCATCAATGAGATAAAGGCAGCCGGGTACACTATTGATGAACTATCCTTATTGAGAGGTCATTACAAGGAACAGTCGGTAGAGTTTCAGGAAGAGTATAAAAGAATCAACAAGGAAATACGCATTGCCGAAAGCCTTATCAGAGAACAGGAAGAGACAATCGTATCTGACAAGAATATTGAAGTATCAAAGAAGCAGCCTAAGAGGTAGGCTGTTATTTTTTTACGAGGAGGTTGATTATGGAAGATAAATCAAAGCAGGATGAAATCATTAGTTCCTTTAAGAATGAGAACTATGATGAGGAAGTCATAGCACTGGTAAAGGATGATCTGGAAGCCGGGCTTTCTGAGGATCAGGTATCCATCTATAAAGTCCGCAGGCTTAAATCAAAGGAGCGTCAGCTCATATCAAAGGGTATGCGGATTGGCATTCCGTTGGAGGTCATATCTGACATGGTAAATCACAAGTACAAGGAGGCTCAGTTCACGGCGGTTATTGATGAGTATGAGTCGGGCACTGATATTTCCGTGATAAAAGATGTCATGAGCGAGTTCCGCACAGGGCATGATATCACGGAGACATTCAGACAGGTAAAAGAGCGTATGGCTGATACAAAGGAAAAGCCGGCTGAACCTGAGACCACAGAGGATAAGACAGAAGATGCGGTATCTGAGAATCTTCCGTCAGAAGGCAGTGGTTCTTCATCAACAGGTGGGGTAATAAGCAGTAAGGATTTTCTGGAATCCGTGAGACTGATGATGGATACCTTTTCAAATACCATGCAGATGCAGTTTGACCATATGAACAAGAGGGATGATGAGTACAGGCAGGCACATGACAGTGAGGCAGAGAAAATCTTAAACGATAAGATTTCAAGTCTTGAGAGTGCCCTTGAGGATTCAAGGAAAGACCTGTCTGCCGCATCGAGTGTGGTGAGTGAAAAGGAACAGATGATAAAGTCCCTGCAGTCTGACATAGACAGCAGGATAAAGGAGTTGTCCGCAAAGGATGACGAGATAAAAAAGTTAAGGGAGGAGATGGAGCAGATGAAGGCAGGGAACAATCCTATGAACGGTTCAGGCAGTTCTGCCATGGCTGGTGCTACACAGGGTAATCAGAATATTCAGTATGCTTTTGCCGGTAACAATAGTCCGAAGAATACTCAAAGCGCGGCTGAGAGCGGAGTACAGGGTGCAGGTCATACACCAAATTATACCATGAACTTAACTACGGCAAATGGAAATCAGATCCCTTTGCAGGTGGAGCGTACAGAGCGTAAATCTCAGTCCGGTCTTTCGGCTCTGATGTCAAAGTTTCTGCCAAAAGGACCGGCAAAGACGCTTCTTACAAGGATGATTGAAGGCAGGTATTCAGGGGAGCAGATGACGGAGATCATATATGCGTATGAGAAGCATCTAAATGAAGACGAGGTGCAGGAGCTTCTTGACGCAAACCTCCCTGCTGACGAGATGCACGGTATCATCAATGTTGTTGCCGCAGCGAAGGGTGGTGAGGAGTAATGTCAGAGATTAGTGATGCAGTACAGATCATCCGTGTCGGCTTTGAGGGCATGGAGATAGCGATGAAGGTCGGGAGTGCCTCTATCGGGACGATGCAAAAGACCATGAAGTTCATCTATGGGATGCTGAATTTCGAGAAGAGCATGGGCAAGACTTCGATGAAGCAGCTCTTGATGAGAGGTGGGGACTTACAGGTTTTGGAGTTCAATAAGGAAGATATGGCAAAGGTGCAGAAGCTCGCAAAGAAGTACGGGATTTTATATTCTGTCATGCCTGACCTTGGCAGGGAGGGAAAAGTGGAGGTGCTTTTTCACAGCGAGGCGACACCGAGGGTTAATCTCCTGATCAGCAAGTTAAAGTCAGATACCATGTCCATCAAGTCGATGGATAAATTCTTGGAGGAGACGGACGACAAGGCGCTCGGTGCTTTTGATAAGTTCTTAAAAAAAGAAAAGTCGGGAAACCTTGACGTCCACGCCGGTGAAAACCTTGACAGCCTGATCAAGAAGGTCGGGCAGTATGCCAAGGATAAAAAGAGCATCAGCGTGGACGAGATCAAAAAGGATTTATCCATTGACAAGGATATGGTAAAGGAAGCATTAGCAGAGCTTCTTAAAATCGGTGTAGTCGATAAGCCAAATGAGCAGGGACAGTATAAGGTCATCATGGATAGTGATTCCATTGATGCAAAGGTGAACCGCTTTCAGGAGCTGACGAATCGTATGAGGACAATAGCTGCCGCAAAGAATACAAACCTTGTTGACATCACGATAGCAAAGAAGATGGTATTTGAGGAGAATGACCATGCGATAAAAACGCTTATTCCCGGCACATACAAGACTGGGGCAAAGTATATCTGGCTCAATAAGTCGGATATCATGGAGATCTATAACGGTAAGACCATTCTTACCTATCTTGACCGCAATAAGGACTATAAGATTTATTCCAAGGACAACAGGGTGATAGAGACCATCAGGGGGATAGACCTTTTTGAGGCACATTATGATGCGGTGGCGATTGGAGTGCGTGAGCATTTCGAGAAGGAGATGAAGCAGACCGTAACACGCAGCACACAGGTAAGAAAGAGGTGATGGGATGAAGACGACGAAGAAAAAGCCGTCCATCCCTCTTATCATCATTGGTTCGCTTTTTGCGGCATATCTTGGATATCTGGTAAACGGTGCATGGCATCAGGGTATCGAGTTTGGTGATTTCGTAAATAACATGACTGAGGTGCTTAGCTACCCGCTTAGGGATTATTACAATGAGAGC
This sequence comes from Clostridia bacterium, assembly GCA_036311705.1. GTDB lineage: Bacteria > Bacillota > Clostridia > UBA1381 > UBA1381 > Ornithomonoglobus. The sequence continues at coordinate 2,239 of JAXJPK010000212.1, read as the reverse complement.
ACGCTGAAAGCCGTTGTTATTTCCGAGATCATTTTTATTATCGTGATGCTGATGTACTATACCAGCCAGCGTGCGATGATGCCGGGGCGTGAGTACGGCACGGCAAGGCTTGCCACACCAAAGGAAGTCAACAAGGTCATAAGGGATAAGGATGACGGCAAGAATAGGATTTTAAGTCAGAATGTGAGGATGAGCCTTGATACGAGGCTTACGAAGCTTAACAACAATGTCCTGATTATAGGCGGTTCGGGAAGTGGTAAGACTTTTTATGAAGTAAAGCCGAATCTGATGCAGAGGAATTCATCCTTTATCATAACGGATCCCAAGGGCGAGATCCTTCGCTCGGAAGGTGAGATGTTACGACAGAACGGTTACAATGTGAAGGTTATAAACCTTTTGGAGATGGATAAGAGCGACTGCTACAATCCGTTTGTTTACTTAAGGGAGGAGACGGATGTGGTGAAGCTCGTGACAAACATCATGTCCAACACCACACCGAAGAATGCGACAAGTTCAGATCCTTTTTGGGACAAGGCAGAGGGGCTGTTTCTACAGGCTCTATTTTATTATGTGTGGCTTGAATGCCCGATTGCCAAGAGAAATATGGCAACAGTCATGGAGCTTATCGGCAAGGCAGAGGTCACGGAGAAGGATAAGCCCTCGGAGCTTGACAAGCAGATGTCATTCCTTGAGCATACTTCTCCGCTTGGTGCGAACCACCCTGCGGTCAAGCAGTATAAGAAGTGTATGCGTGGTGCCGGTGATACTATCCGTTCCATCATCATATCCGCTAACTCAAGACTTGCAAAGCTTGAGAACAAGCAGGTTCTAAGGCTTCTGTCAAAGGATGATCTTAACCTTGCGGAGCTTGGCACGGGAGTAAGCAATGACGGTCACACAAAGACGGCTTTATTTTGCGTGATACCTGACAGCGATAAATCTTATAACTTTATCATTGGTATGCTCTATACGCAGATTTTTCAGGAACTTTACTATCAGGCAGATTTTAACTATGGCGGGAGATTACCAATCCATGTGACATTCATGCTTGATGAGTTCGCAAATGTTGCACTTCCTGATGATTATTGCTCGCTGCTTTCCACAATGCGTAGCCGTGAGATTTCATCGGTCATCATCATACAGAACCTCGCCCAGATAAAGGCACTTTTTAAGGACACATGGGAGACGATACCGGGCAACTGTGACACATTGGTTTACCTTGGCGGCAATGAGCAGAGCACCCACGAGTATATCTCAAAGCTACTCGGCAAGGCTACCATTGATAAGAAGTCCACGGGCGAATCGAGGGGCAGGCAGGGAAGCTCCAGCCGAAACTTTGATGTGCTCGGGCGTGAGATTATGACGCCTGATGAGGTCAGGAAGATGGATAACTCAAAATGTCTTATCTTTATCCGTGGGCTTGATCCGGTACTTGACAGGAAGTATTACACACCGAAGCACCCGATATTTTCACAGACTGCCGATGGGGACGGAGAGCCTTATCAGTATGTGAAAAAGCTTGATGACCATTTCATCGGACAGCCTTATGAACTTCTTAATGAGCAGGGTGTCGAACATTTTGTGAAGATGAAGGAGAACGGCGAGAATGTGTTCATTCAGAATCTGACCTATGAGGAGTTCATGAGCCTTGATCAGGACAGGATGAACGAGTACCTGCTGACAGAGGAAGAGATACAGGAGAACAGGCGGTATCTGGAGTCCCTTGAGGGACAGATGGAGCTTGAATATGTGCCTGACGAGGCAGGGGAGAAGGCAGGTGCGAATATCCTTTCTGATCTGATTAAGGCTGCCGTGGAGAGCAGGAAGCGTGAGAAGGAGATAATCGCAAATGAGAGCTTGGAGCAGAGGCTAAAGCGAATATCCTTTACGCCGCAGATTAGGAAGCTGTTTGACCGTGCGGTGGCTATGAAGATTCCTGAAGAGGAGATATTAAAGTATGCCTATGAGGGAGTGTCGATGATCAAGCTCGGTCAGTTTCTGAACAGCTATAAGCCTAAAGAAAAGGCTGTGATGTGATTTTACATGACAATCCTTTGTCCGAAAGAAATGCTTAGGGCAGAGGTTTTTATAAATACAACCTATAAACCGGGAGAGATGTGTATCAGCCGATATGCAGCTCTCCCTTTTTTTATGAAAAGGAGATTTTTATCATGATGAGTTTTTTGAAGAAGCTGATTAACAAAGCAGACATGAAGTCCAGCGGTAATATGTCAAGACT
>JAXJPK010000211.1:0-22053 GCA_036311705.1 Clostridia bacterium | reverse complement strand
GTGGAATATGAGAAATATTTTGCCGGTGCAGGCATTGAATTTAACAGAAACGGCAAAATAAATATAACCGTGACTGACTCAAAGGGTCAAATAAGAGATACATATAATATATAAATATATGGCACAGTTATTTAACCCTATATATCCGACAGCATTGTCTCAGGAAAATCTACCTCTGAAATAATAAGGTCAATGTCGTTAATGCTGCAAAGATTATGCATATATGTTTTGTTTAATTTTTCACTTGCGCAAAGCAATACAGATTTTTTTGAATGTTTAATCATTTCTCTTCGAATAAGGTTATGAAATAAATACAGAACTAAAACGAACTTCTATGAACTGTTGGTGTTCAATTAAGAAGTTCGTTTTTTTGTTTACATATTGATTTTATGCAATTTGGAAGTTTATGAACCTATGCTTTTTTTACGGGAATGCCTTTGTTATGTGCTTTTATTATTAATACTTTTTTGATAATAATGCTCGCTCTGTTTCTTTTATGGATTCAAGAGATTGAGATGAGCGATTTAACACAATGTAGAAATACAGAGTATCTATAATGGCAAGCTGGACAATTCTTGAATTAAGTGCAAGTATATTATACTGTGTTTCTTCCGAAGCGGTGGAAAGTACAATATCACTGTGTCGCAGAATAGGCGATTTACCATTGTTTGTTATAGAAATTGTTGTCGCACCATGCTCTTTTGCTATCTTTAGAGCCTCAACAATATCCTTTGAGGAACCTGAATGTGAAATAGCAATTGCCGTATCATTAGCAGTAAGATGCGATGCGGCTATAACCTGCATATGATTATCCGAATAAGTAACCGCATTCAGCCCCGCGCGCAAGAACTTGTGACTTGCGTCCATTGCGACTGAGGCTGAATTGCCTAATCCAAACAATACTATCCTGTTTGATTTGCAGATTTCACTTGCCGCACGCTCAAGTGCATCGGGTTTTAAAGAGCGTTTGGTCTGTTCAAGAGACATATATATATCATTGCAGACCTTTTCATAGATTTGATATGCACTGTCATCAGAATTTATGTGCGTGCTTACAGAAGAGCCACCACCCTCTGCTGCAAGTGAAATTTTAAGCTCCTGATAGCCGCTCAAGCCAAGCCGCTTTGAAAATCTGACAATTGTTGCTTCGCTGCAGCAGCATTTTTCAGCCAATTCAACAATGGACAAGGATATAATTTTCCGGGGATTTTCAAAAATCCAGTCGGCAATCCGTTTTTCGGCATTTCCCATATCATTGTAGAGCATTTTTATTTTAAGCGAAATCTTATCCATATAATGGCTCCTTAAAAATTTTTTCATAATGTTATTATACATTAATAAAAATAATTTGTCAAATGAAAAAATATTTCAAATTTTTTCATTAAAAGTATTGAAATATTTTTCGCATTATGTTATAATTAGTGCGACAATAAAGAAAAATAATGAAAATAATTTTCATAAAGGAGGGAGAGTATGAATTTTAGAAACCTAACGAATTTTGTTAACGAAATCGGCACGGGATACAATATACCTTGCTACGATATATGTGTTTATTACAATCACATAAATGTTTTTAAATGTAAACGAGGCTTTTCGGGTACTATAAACAGGATGAATGCATTTAGACGAAATATGTATTTTATGCACTCAGGTGCAAAGCTTATGTGCTGTACAGCTCTTATGCGTATTATTCAGTGCTACAAGGCGTCGTTAAATGATTATGTAAGCGATTATCTGCCGGATTTTTATGAGGGCGTAAAAATTAAAGATATGATGCACGAATTTAGCAGAACATACAATTATGAGGATAAAAAATACAATTTTGATAATATGTCTGCCCTTATCGAAAAGCTTTCGGGGATGCCGTTTGAGGATTATGTAACGGAAAAAATAATTAAACCTCTCAAACTTAAATCAACATCTTTTTCTCTGACAGATAAGAATAGAAAACATATTGCATTGCAGTATATGTTTGATGAGTCAGCTGACGAATTTGTGAAATGCAGCTCTGATGAAAAGAAGCGTTATGAAAAAAATAGGGGATGTCTTATAACAACGGTTGATGACTATGCTCGATTTTGCGATACTCTGTGCTCGGGTGGCACAGCACAAAACGGCTATAAGCTATTGAGCAACGAAAGTGTAGATGTGCTTATTAACGATATAATTTATAAAGAAACAGAAAAAGATGATGCGTTTGTTTGTGTTGGATACAACGGTGGACTTATAATAATAGATACAAAAAAGAAAATTACGATTGTATATGCTCAGCATGTTGAAAATATGCCTGTAGAACAGCTTGAAATGTATCCAAAGCTAAGGCAATGCGTATATGAATGTATCGGCAGTGATACATGGTCAATGGGTTACAATATGTTCCCGTAAAACAGTAAGAAAAGGATATAAGAGGTATAATGGGTTATTTATTTTTGACAATATCACTTTTGGCAGGGGTTGTAAAAGGATATTGCGGAAAAAAGACAAGCGGTTATGTAAGCGGTTATAAAGATGCGATGATGGCAAACACTATAAGAATGTTATTATGTATTCTTATCGGTGCTGTTATGATAGCTGGCGGAGGAAATCTGGTTCAGCTGAAGCCCACGCCGCAAATAATTGCAATTTCAGCACTTTCGGGAGTTTCCACATCAATCTTTGTGGTATGTTGGCTGATATCAGTCAAAAAGGGTGCATATATGATGCTCGATGTGTTTTTAATGCTTGGTGTGCTTGTGCCTATTGTTGCGGGGCATTTTGTGTTTGGCGAGGCAATAAAATTGACGCAATGGCTCGGAATAGGCGTATTGTTTATTGCGGTTATGATTATGTGTTCCTATAATAATTCAATAAAAGAAAAAATGAGTATTTCCGCTCTGGTTTTACTCATTATATGCGGAACTTCCAATGGTCTTACTGATTTATCGCAAAAACTGTTTATGAAGCAGATGTCAGAAGTACCGATTGCTGTTTTTAATTTTTATACATATGTATTTTCGGCAGCAGTGCTGGGTATATTCTTTGCAATATTCAGTATAAAAGAAAAAGCACAGGGGCAATCATCCGGTTCACACGGTTTAAAGCGTATTTTCGGATATATTGCGGTAATGTCGATATGTTTATTTGCGAACTCATATTTCAAAACGAAGGCGGCGGGATTTCTCGATTCTGCACAGCTGTACCCGCTTAATCAGGGAATGGCACTAATGCTTTCATCGGCTATGTCGGCGGTGCTGTTCCATGAGCGTCTTACAGTAAAGTGTATTTTGGGTTTGGTGATTTCATTTGCCGGACTTATAATTATAAATGTACTATAAAAGGAGGTAAAGATTGTGCTCGATTTCAAATTGAAGATTGGCTTGGTCCCCGATGTCAGAGATTTAGGCGATTTTAAAACACGAAAAGGTATTTTCGAGCCTGCAAAGGGGGTTGAAAACAAGAACATGGTCGTTAAGTATATCAAAGAACATTTTTCTGATGATATTACAGAATTTTGTGATTTGGAATGGCTGAACGAGATGGGCGTTTTGTATAAAAACTCGGATTGTGGCAGAGTGTGCGACTATCTCAAAGAGCATAAGGTTGATGCAATTTTTATCATCAACTGTAATTTTGGAAACGAGGAGGCATGCGGACGAGTTGCAAAGGAAATGGGACTTCCCGTGTTGCTTTGGGGGCCCCAGGATATGGTAATTGAACCTGACGGTATGCGATATACCGACAGCCAGTGCGGTCTGTTTGCAATTAGCAAACAGTTGAGAAGGTATCATATACCGTTCACATATATAGAAAACTGCCCGGTTGACAGTGACGAGTTCAAAGATGGCATTAATAAGTTTTTCTCTGTAGCGACTATGGTCAAGAACTTTAAAAATCTATCTGTAACCCAGGTTGGCACAAGGCTTGCACCATTTAAGAGTGTTATGTATAACGAGCTTGAATTGACACAGAAGTTCGGTATGAACATAAGCAATGTGAATATGGCACAAGTTGAAGCTAAATTTAATAAGATGATAAACTCAAAGTCATACGAGCTTATCGGTGATATAAAAGATATTAAAGATAAGTATGATGTTTCAGGCCTTGACGATGAATTGCTAAAGAAAATGCTTGTGTTTGTATATGTCTATAAAGAGATATTTGATGAAACAGAAGCAGATGTTTTAGCGAGTGAGTGCTGGACTGCAATGCCGCTTGCGTTCGGTGCAAATCCATGCCTGGCAATGAGTATTCTATATGATATGGGATATATTGTTGCGTGCGAATCAGATATACATGGTGCGATAACGAGTGCATTGCTTACATGTGCATCAAGAGGAAAAGAAAAAACCACCTTCGGTGAATTTACTATGCGTCATCCCGAGAATAAGAATGCAGAATTGCTATGGCATTGCGGACCGTTCCCATATTCGGTAAAGGACAAAGCATCCGAAGCAAAACTGTTCAATACAAAGCCAAGCTTTAAGGCAAAGGACGGAGATTGGACAATAGCGAGATTTCAAGGTGATGATGGTAACTACACGCTTCTTGGCGGTGAGTTTAAAACCGTTGACGGACCTCACACATTCGGAACATATATGTGGGCAGAGTTTGGAGATTTACCAAAGGTAGAGAAAAAACTGATAAACGGACCGTACATTCATCATATGTCAGAGGTATATGGTAAGTATGCGTGTGTGTTGGAGGAATTTTGTAAGTATATTCCGGGTTTGGAATATGACCCGATAGAAAATTAATAAAGGAGAAAGAATATGACAGACTTTTTATTTGATGTGATTGCAACCGAGCTTGAGGATGCAGTCGGTAGGGACAACTGTTCGACAAGAACGATTGATAAGCTTACGCACAGTGTTGACTATTTCTGGCTTTCAAGAATGTGGGCTGATAGAGGCCTGAGAATGCCGGAGGGCGATTTCATTGTTGCACCAAAGGATGCAAAAGAGGTATCGGCAGTTTTGAAAATTGCTAACTACTACAAAATCCCCGTAACAACATGGGGTGCAGGCGGCGGTACACAGGGCGGTGCTATCCCTGTTTGCGGCGGTATAGTTCTTGACACAAAGAGAATGAACAAGATTTATGATGTAAATGAGCAGGGAATGTACATAGAATGCGGTACAGGTTCAATATACAAGCACATTGAGTGGGCGGCAAATGAAAAGGGATATGCAACAATGCACTATCCGTCATCATTAACTTGTTCAACGGTAGGAGGATTTCTTGCACATAGAGGTATAGGTGTATCATCAACGAAGTATGGAAAGATTGATGATATGGTACTTCAAATGGAGGTTGTTCTACCAAACGGTGATATTATCGAAACATCACCGGCACCAAAGCATGCCGCAGGTCCTGACCTTAACCAGATTTTCATTGGTTCAGAGGGTACGCTCGGTGTTATGACAAAGGCACAGATGAGAATTTACGAACAGCCCGAGTCACGCCAGTTCAGAGGATTTTTGTTCCATAATATGACAGACGCGTTTAACGCAGGCAGAGAGCTTTTGCAGAAGTTTAAGCCGTCTGTAATGCGTCTTTATGATGAGGCAGAAACGGCAACACTTATTAAAAAGATTGTAGGTGTTGAGAAAAAGGGTGCATTTATGAACATTGCCATTGAGGGCGTTAAGGAAATGGCAGACCTTGAAATGAAGATTTTGCTTGAAACATTCGGCAAGTATGGTGCAGAGGATTTGGGTTCGGAATATGGTGAAAAGTGGTGGAAGGAAAAGATTACATTCTTCTATCCGGGACATATGATGGATATTCCGCAGTGCTTCGGTACAATGGATACAATCGCACCGTATGATAAGATTGAAAAAATCTATTGGGCAATGAAGGAAGCTATTGAAACAAACTTCCCGCAGGCAAGATTTATTGCACACTTCTCACATTGGTATGAGTGGGGCTGTATGATTTACGACAGATTTATTGTTGACGGTGACAAGGTTCCGCAGGACCCGCACGAAGCATTCAGACTTCATCAGGAAATCTGGAACTGTGGCGTGAGAACAGCACTTGCAAACGGTGGTGTTGTAAACGACCATCATGGTGTTGGTATCAAACTCGGCAGACTTATGAAAGAGCAGTACGGACCGGCTATGCAGGTATTCGAGGGAATAAAGAAGCAGCTTGACCCGAACGGTATTATGAACCCGTTTAAGCTTGGATTATAAGGAGGAAACAGATATGCAATTTTCACAGAAATCAAGGGAACATATAGATAGTTGTCGTTTTTGCTGGATGTGCCACCATGTATGCCCGATAGGCAACGCAACGGGACTGGAGCGAAATACGGCAAGAGCAAGGGCGTTGGGACTTTCACTTGTGGCAAGAGATGCTATTGAGTATTCAGATGATATAATTTCAAATGTATATGAATGTTCACTTTGCGGCGGCTGTATGACCGATTGTGTTACGGGGTGGGACCCGGTTATGTTTGCAAAGGAGGCAAGACTTGGTGCGGCACTTGACGGAAAACTCCCCGAATATGTTATGACAATGCTTCAGAATTTGAATGAAAAGGGTAACATATACGGAGCTGACAATAATGACAATATTCCCGAAATAAACGGCGGCGACACACTTTTCTTCCTTGGTGAGGATGTAAGAGCAAAGGGCTGTGCAAAAACAGCAATTAATCTGCTTAAAAAAGCAGGTGTTGATTTTACATTGCTAAAGGATGAGCCGAACAGCGGATATTCAATAGATTTCTTAATCGGTGCGGCAGCCGAGGCAAAGGCAGTTATGGAAAACTGTGCAAAGGTATTGAACAACTATAAAAAGGTGGTTTGTTATGACCCGGCTGATGCAAAGGTTATGATGCGTGAATATAAGGAATGGGGGATAGACCTGAAAGCGGAGGTTGTTACATTTACCGCATTTTTAGCAGAGCTTATCAAGGATAAAAAGCTTGAAGTTAAAAATTCAGGACTTGAATTCACACCTCAGGACGCACCGCTTCTTGCAAGAGATTTGGAGGAAACAGAGCCTATTAGAGAAATCCTGTCTGCTTGCGGTAATGTAACAGAAATGCTTTTAAACAGAGAGCATACAATGCTTGCAGGTCAGCTTATTATGAATGAGTATATGCCCAAGGTGATAAAGAAGGTTGCAGAAAACAGATGGATTAACGCTAAGAATGCGGGAGCGAAAACGCTTGTAACAGCTTCATGTGCAGAATACATAGCACTTAACGAAACAAAGCCGGAGGGCATTGAGCTTAAGAAAATTGAGGAGGTTGTTGAAGAATGCTTGTAAATCTTCAATATGTTTTGGATTTGGCTGAAAAGGGCAATTTCGCCATTCCTGCCTTTAATGTATATAATCTTGAAACAGTGATGGGTGTAATAGATGCGGCAGAGGAAATGCGTGCACCTGTAATACTGCAGGTTTACCCCAGACTTCTTAACGAGGAGGTAGGCTATTATCTTGCACCCGCTGTAGTTGCAGCTGCAAGAAAGGCTACAGTACCTGTATGTTTCCACCTCGATCACGGCCCGTCAGAATTAGAGGTGACAAAGGCACTTCGCTGGGGGGCAACAGGTATTATGTATGATGGCTCTGTTCATCCTTTTGAAGAGAACATTGCAAACACAAAGCACATTGTTGAAATATGCAGTGCTATCGGCGTTCCGGTCGAGGGTGAGCTTGGGCATATAGGAAGTGTTAACGACGATGCAATGGAAGAATATACGGACCCTGCAGAAGCGGCAGAGTTTGTAAAGAGAACAGGTGTTGCGTGTCTTGCTGTTTTAATCGGTAATGCACATGGTCACTACAAAAAGACACCAAAGCTTGATATAGACAGAGTAAAGGCTATACGCAAATCAACAGGCGGCATCCCATTGGTACTTCACGGCGGCAGCGGTATTCCTGAGGAGCAGGTTAAGGCGGCTGTAAAGGCGGGCGTACGAAAGATGAATATAGGAACAGATGTGTGCTGTGCTTTTGCGGAGGGTACAAAGGAAACTCTTGATGATCCTAACAGAAGTCTTGCAATAGATTTATTTATGAAGCATCCTATTAAGACTGTTAAAAAGCTTGCAATCGAGAAAATTAAGTTAGTAGATGCAGACGGAAAGGCGTAATGGAGAGTAGAATGAACAAGATAGTGGGAATAGGTGCAAATGTATATGACACACTTATAACTATACCGCATTATCCTGCAGAGGACACAAAGCTTCGTGCAAGCGGAGTAACAGAAAGCGGCGGCGGACCGTGTGCAACAGGTATTGTCGCTGCGTCGAAGCTCGGTGCTGACTGTGCTTATATTGGTGTTATGTCTGACGATAACGGAGGAGTGTTTTTAAAAAAAGATTTCAATAAGTATGGTGTAAATACAGATTTATGCGAAATTAAAAGCGGTTACAGATCCTTTGTGTCATATATCTGGTTATCGGAGAAGGAAGCGTCAAGAACATGTGTTTTTGACAAAGGTGACCTTCCTCCGTTGGTGCTTAACGCCCATCAGAAACAGGCAATTGCTGATGCACAAATTCTCATGGTTGACGGCAATGAAATGAGTGCGGCTATAGAGGCAGCAAAAATCGCAAAAGAAAGCGGAACGAAGGTGCTTTATGATGCCGGCGGCTTGTATGACGGGATTGAAAACCTATTGCCGTATGTAGATATATTAATACCGTCAGAGGAGTTTGCATTGGGGCACACCGGAAAAGTAGGTGCAGAGGAAGCCTCTAAAGCTTTGTTTGAAACATATTCCCCCGAAGTAGTTGTTGTAACACAAGGCAAAGAGGGGGGAGTTTTATACGACGGAAATGAATTCGTGAAATATCCTGCTTTTATAGTTGATGCAGTTGATTCAAACGGCTCGGGTGATGTTTTTCACGGAGCATTTGCATTTGCGGTTAAAATGGGGTATAATTATAAAAAAGCTTGCGTTTTTTCAAGTGCGGTTTCCGCTTTGAAATGTACTAAAGTCGGTGCAAGGCAAGCAGTACCTACATTTGAGGAAACAATGGAGTTTTTAAAGGAGCGTGGAGTTAATGTATAAAAGAAGTTGGAATAAAAAATTCGGTAAATCCGAAATATTTAAAAAAGAGGACAGTTTCTGCGAAAAGATAGAAATTGATATGGTTAGGCTTGCAGACGGGGATAAGAAAGCCTATAACGAAACAGATAAGGAATACGGATTGCTTATTATGGGCGGCAAGTGCAGCGTTTCGGGTGACGGCTTTGAATTCAAAGGCATCGGTAACAGAAAAGATGTTTTTGATGGTGCCGCAACTTGTGTTTATGTTCCCAGAAACAGGAAGTTCACTATAACAGCGGAGGGTGAGGTTTCCATTGCAGTGTGCAAGTCACCTGCAAAGGCTGATTTTGAACCGGTACTTATTAACCCCGAGGATGTAGTTATAAAGAAGTTGGGCAAGCCCGGATGGGAGCGAGAGGCTCACTTTATTCTTGATGAGCGAGTACCTGCAAATATGATTTACATTGGTGAAGCATATGTTGAGGGCGGACAATGGGCAAGCTATCCCCCGCATAAGCATGATGACGATAATATGCCTACAGAAGCCCAAACAGAGGAGATATACTATTATGAATTTAAAAAGCCGCAGGGCTTTGGTATTCAAAAGGTATATACATTGGAGGGCGATGTTGACGAAACATATACCGTAAAATCAGGTGATTTCGTTGAAATTCCGAGAGGTTATCATCCGTTCCATGCCGCACCCGGTTATGACAATTATTATCTGTGGATAATGGCAGGCGAAAACAGAGGTTTCTTTATGACAACTGATGAGGAACACGCATGGTTAAATAATTAATCAAAAACGCACAGGCATACAGCTTAGTGTCTGTATGCCTGTGCGTTTCGTCTTTTTATGGTATATACGGCGTCAATCATGATTTATGTTTTGTGAAAGGAATTGACAAATGAACTATTTATTGGGTATAGATTTTGGCGGCGGTGCGTCAAAGGCAACGCTTTTGAGTGCAGACGGAAAGGTTTGTGCGGAGAGTACAACAGAATATCCAACATATTATCCGAAATCGGGGTATGCAGAGCAAAATCCGCAGGATTGGGTAAAGGCGACTTGTGAAAATATATCGAGCGTACTTAAAATTAGCGGAGTTTCCGCAAAAGATATTTCGGCGATTGCTCTGGATGCCGCAACGCATACGGCTGTAATAACCGATGAGAAATTTAATGTAATTCGTCCGGCTATATATTGGACAGATACAAGAAGTACGGAGGAGGTACAATTTCTAAAGGATAATTATTCGGATATTATAGAGAAACAAGTACTTCATAAACCCGATACAATATGGTCATTGCCGGAATTATTATGGATAAAGAAAAATGAACCGCAGAATTGGGCAAGGGTTAAGAAGATAATGTTTGCCAAAGACTATGTGCGTCATTGCTTGACGGGCGATTATGTTACCGACTACATCGAAGCAGAGGGAAGCATGATGTTTGACATTAACACCATGTCTTGGAGCAGTGAGCTATGCGGTATTTTGGATATTGATATTGCTATTATGCCAAAGGTTGTAAAGCCTGCAGATATAGTTGGGCATATAACGCAGGATGCCGCAGAATTAACGGGACTATGTGAGGGAACGCCTGTTATTTGCGGTACAACCGATACAGTTATGGAGGTCTTTGCGTCAGGAGCAATCTCAAAAGGTCAAATGACTATAAAGCTTGCAACGGCAGGCAGAATATGCGTTATAACCGACAAGCCGTATCCTAATGTAAATCTTATTAATTATTCTCATATAACAGATGGTTTGTTCTATCCGGGAACAGCAACAAAATCGTGTGCTGCATCCTACAGATGGTTCAGAGATACATTCGGTGGAGATTATAAAGAGCTCGACGATGCTGCAAAGGATATACCTATCGGCTCGGAGGGACTTGTTTTTCACCCGTACCTCAACGGAGAATTAACCCCGTACGCAAATCCGAAACTGTGTGCGGATTTTACGGGGCTTAGGGCATATCATACAAAGGCACATTTTGTAAGAGCGGTTTTAGAGGGCGTTGCAATGTCAATGCTTGACTGTAAAACAGCATTGGATGCGTTGGGGATTGAACATAATGAGAGTGCTGTAATAATAGGCGGCGGCGGAAAGAGCCCGCTATGGCGGCAAATGCTTTCGGATTCGCTTGGCATACGACTTGTTCAAATGAAATATGCAGATTCATCATTTGGAAGTGCGATGCTTGCGGGAGTGGCTATAGGCATATTTGAAAATGCAGAGCAGGCAATACAGATATGCAATGAGCAAATATCCGAAACACTGCCTAATGAGGATAATACTGAAAAATACGGTAAACTGTTTAAACGATATAAGGCGATACAAAAGGCATTGGAGTCAATATACAATAATGAAGATTTTAGTATGTGTTAAAATTATAAAGGGTGAGATTAACCCGTTTGACCAATCGGCACTTGAATGTGCATTGCAATTATCGGATGATGTAACGGTTATATCAATGGGAGCCGAATCGTGTGAGGAGGTTTTGAAACCATTGACAAGACTGGGAGCAAAGGTAAAGCTCATAAGCGACAGAGCCTTTGCAGGCTCTGATACGCTTGCAACATCATACATATTGTCATCGGTAATTAAGACGATGGAATATGACTTAATTATCTGTGGCAGACAGAGCGTGGACGGCGACACGGCACAAACAGGTCCGATGCTTGCACAGTGGCTCGGCTTACCGATTGAATGTGGAGTAATGAGTGCAGAATATAAAGACAGTTCTCTAAATATAAAATCACGAACAGAGGACAAAGCTATTAAACTACCCGCATTAATTACGGTCGAGCGTGGATATATATTGCGGTTCCCGAGCATATTCTCAAAGTTGTCGGATATTGATATACTAAATAGTAATGATTTTGAATGTGATATAGACAGGTGTGGACTTAACGGCTCACCAACGAGAGTTCTGAAGAGTTTTGAAAATGAGCAGGGAAAAAGGCATTGCAAATTTATAACAATGAACGAGCTATTCCCACTCATAGACAAGCTTATGAAGAAAATGCCGAATGAGCTTGATGTGACTGACACAAAATCGGCAAAACGCCTTAACAGTGTGTGGGCTGTTGGTGATGAAGTATATGAGAGTGCATCAAGGATTGCAGACGAGGTCATATCAATAGAAAAGTCATCTGCCGAGGAAATAGCTCGTAGGGCAAGGCAGGAAAAGCCTAAAGTTATACTATGGAATGCTGATGAATGGGGAAGAAAGACTGCCGCTGCTGCTGCGGTTATATTAAATACAGGACTGTGTGCCGACTGTACCGCACTTGAGACAGACGGGGAACAACTGTTTATGTACCGTCCCGCACAGGGCGGAAACATAACGGCAAAAATAAAATGCCTAACAACGCCGAGTATGGCAACTGTACGAACGAAATCAGAGTGTTCCGATATTATCGTTTCGGGCGGAAAAGGTGTTCGCCAAAGTATGGATAAGCTTAAAGAGTTAGCACAACGGCTTAATGCACAGTTGGGAGCATCAAGGGGATTGGTTGATATGAATGCAGTTCCTTATGATTTGCAAATAGGCTTAACGGGAAAAACCGTAAGTCCCAAGGTGTATATTGCAATAGGTATTTCAGGAGCTGTGCACCATACCTGTGCAATAGAAGGCAGTAATACTGTTATAGCAATAAATCCCGATAAGAATGCGAGAATTTTTGAATATGCCGATTATGGTATAGTTGCCGAATTCTAAAAAACGGGGCTGTTGCCTTTAGCACAGACCGTTCAAAGGCAATAAAGTGATATATATACAAGGAATATAAAGTCCCATATTATAACCATTTGTTGAAATCTGCAATTTTGCAGATTTCCTTTTTTGCTTTTCCGGCGGGGCATATTCAACTTTCTTTACAGCCCCTATTTTCAGTTTGTGATATTCTGAATCCAAAAGCCTTTTTTGACGAGGATATATCCTATTGCACATTTTATAAAGTCTGCCGTTTGTATAATCAGGAACATATATATTGCCCCGATGCCTGTGAAACGGCTTAGAATAAATGCCAATGCAACGGATACAACCCACATAAACACACTATCGAACAGGAATGTCACAATAGTCTTTCCACCCGAACGGAGCGTGAAATATGCAGCATTTAAAAATGCGTCCTTTGGCATAAATAATGCTTGTGCGATAATAAATTGCATTGCGACTGCCCTTGCTTGCTCTGTTGTGTTGTAAAGCTTGGGAAAAAACGGTGCGGCACACAATAAAACTATTGCGACTGCCGTACAGCTTGCCACTGCAAAAGCGATAAGCTTTCTATCGGTATCTCGGGCTTCGTCCATTTTTTTAGCACCCAGCAGTTGACCGACTATTATTGAAACAGCGTTACCCATAGCGATAAATACAACGCTGAATACATTGTATATTGTATTTGCAATATTTAAGCCTGCAACAACGCTTAAACCTCTTGTAGAATAGCATTGTGAGAGCATAGCAACGCCGCCTGACCATAATGCTTCATTAATAAGCAACGGAAAGCCCTTTGCAAAGAATTTTTTGGATAGGTCAAGCGGGATTAATAAGGTTTTATAAAGACCTTTTATAAATGGATACAGCGTTGTTTTTGTATGTGTATAAATAATTACCGTCGCGGCTTCAACATATCGTGCGGTGACGGTTGCTATTGCCGCACCCTTTACGCCGAGTGCGGGGAATCCAAGCTTACCGTAAATCAAAACATAGTTTAGCATAAGATTTACAATGACGGCTAAAATGCTGGCTTTCATAGGCAGTACCGTTTCGTTGCACTCTCTTAAAGTTCCCGCATAGACCTGGAGTATCATAAATGGGATAAAGCCTATCATCATAATATTGATGTAGCTCCTGCCATATGAAAGAGCTGCCGCCATATCGCCGCCGTCATTGCTACCCATGAGATATGCACCGATAAGGTTATTGCCAAACAGAATAAAAATTGCCATAGCAACGGCAGTAGTCGTAAGTGCGGTCCAGAACTTGAAACGCATTGTCTGCCGAATTCCCTCATCATTTTTTTCGCCGAAATACTGTGCGGTGAAAATGCCCGCACCTGCAATTCCGCCAAATATGCAAAGGTAATATATCATCAATAACTGGTTGACGATTGCAACACCAGACATTTGCTCTGTGCCAATACGCCCGACCATTATGTTATCGAGCAAGCTGACAAAGTTTGTTATTCCGTTTTGAATCATAATCGGAACAGCTATTGAAAGCGTCCGCTTGTAAAAATATCTATCACCAATCAGGGTTTTTTGGGGTTTTGCCATATCTATTTCTCCAAGTTATTTATAGAGTTTTAGTTTTGTAAGCAAACTATATATCTTGCCGCCACCGGGGAGCAGCATAATATCGTTCTTATCCATAACCTTTAAAATCAGGAGCAGGAATACATAAACAAGTGCCGCAAGACCTATTGAGATAACGGCTGAAATTAAGTTTGACATATATCCTGTGCCTAAAATTCTATATAAAACTTCGTATGCTCCTCGGCAGATACCGCCCATTACAATGCCTGCACAAAGCGGCTTTGCGATATACTTGCCTAACGATATTTTTATGGGTATATATTTAACAAGCACTGCAAAGTTTATCAAGAACGCAATTACCTGACACACTATAGATGAAATTGCCGCACCGTATATATTAATTGACGGTATTCTTATAAGGGCTATGTTTAAGATAACCTTGAATATGCAGCCTACAAGTATTGCAAGAGCAGGGACAAACACCTTTCCGATTCCCTGCAATGCACCTGTTATGGTTTGCGTCAATGCACTAAAGAGCAACGCAACAGCCATAATTGACAATAAATCCGCACCGTCGGGGGTTGCGGGATATATTATTTTGTAAATAGGCTGTGAAAGTACGATATATCCTATTGCACAAGGCAATATCAAGAGTATCGAAATCAAGAAAGAATAGGAGGTTTTCTCTGACGCTTCCTTTGTGTCGCCCTTTGCCAATGCACCCGAAATTGATGGGACTAAAACAGTTGCAAAGGCTATATTTAATGCCAACGGCATATTAAACAGCGTATCGCTTTTGGAGAGCATTCCCGATAGCGTAACAGCGGCTGTATTAAGCTGTGCTGCAGTCGGGCTTGCGATTGCTGCGGCTTTGCCTATTGCGGGTATGCCGTTTTGGAATGCTATTTCGATGCCTCGCGTGATTGTTGCAAGGTCAACCACTCTGTTTATAGCTGTGATAATTGATGCAAGCGAAATGGGAATTGAGAGCATCAATATGCTTTTTACAAGCCTTGCGGTTGATACACGGGCGTTTTCAGGCTCGCATAGCTTAACCCGTTCGTTAATTCTATGCCTGCGACGCAAATAGAATATAGCAAGATAAACAAGAGAAAGCATTGCAGCAACAGAGCTTGCGGCATTTGCCCAAGCCGCCATAATCTCGGGCGGAGTAATATCAGAGCTTGCCTTGTATAGGAGTGTAAAGCTTGTCAAATACTGCATAAGCTTTGGCATAACACCGACTGTCAACAATACGAAAACAATCGTTAGTAAGCATTTGAATATTTGTTCAAGCATTTGCGAAAGGCTTGTTGCACTCATATCGTTAAGCCCTTGGAAATAACCTCGAATTACAGATGAGATACATACAAACAGTAATGACGGGGCAAGTGCACGCATAACATACTGTGCACCGTCCATATTCATTATGTGAACGGCTATAAAATCCGCACCGACATATAGTATTGCTGTGCATATAATACCGATTATCGTAAACAGCTTTAGTGCAGTTTTAAAGATACGGTGTGCACCTCGCCAGTCGCCTGTTGCGGCGTGCTCGGATACCATTTTTGCTATGGCATTTGGTATGCCGACGGAGGAAATGGCCAAAAGTACGGTATAAACCTGAAAACCTGCATTGTAAAATCCGTTTCCCGTATTACCGAAGCCGTCAATATTGGTTATTACCATACGGTAAACCAATCCCAAAACCTTTACCATTATTTGTGCAAATAAAATTATCGCAACATTCCCCATAAAGGAATGTGATTTTTCTTTCTCTATACTGTTCATCGCATAACCACTCCATTCTATATTAAGCATTATACTATTTTTTCGTAAAAATTTCAAGTATCTTTTATTATGAAGTGATATTTTTCTGTCAAATGCTTGACAATATACGCTAAAAATAGTAAAATATATTGGTATAAGTATAGATATTCGAAGGGAATGGTATGAATGGTAATAACATCATCTCCAAAGGGAACAAAGGACTTATTACCGCAGGACAGTTATAAGTGGCAGTATCTTGAAAAGAAATTTAAAGAAACAGCAGATTTATATAATTTTAAGGAAATTCGTGTGCCGACATTCGAGCATACGGAGCTATTCGAGCGTGGTGTTGGCGATACAACCGATGTTGTCGAAAAGCAGATGTACACATTTGATGACAAGGGCGGAAGAAGCATAACACTACGGCCTGAGGGTACTGCATCCGTAGCAAGAAGCTTTTTGCAGAACAGCTTGTACGCATTGCCTATGCCAATGAAAGCATTTTATAATATTGCGTGCTTCAGATACGAGAATATGCAAAAGGGAAGATTAAGAGAGTTCCATCAGTTTGGCGTTGAGGCGTTTGGTGCGGAGAATGCAACTATGGATGCGGAAATCGTTTCGCTTGCTATTAAATTCCTCGATTCTGTTGGATTGAAGGATTTATCGGTTAATATAAACTCAATCGGTTGTCCTGAATGCAGAAAAGCGTATTCGGATGCGTTAAAAGAATATCTAAAGCCGAGATATGACGAGCTTTGCGATACCTGCAAGGGTAGATTTGAGAGAAACCCGTTGCGAATTATCGACTGTAAGTCAGAGATATGTCAGGATATAGTTAAGAATGCACCGACACTTCTTGATTATATATGCGATGAATGCCGAGAGCATTTTGAACAGTTTAAAGCATGCTTGGACGCCATGAATATTAAATATACGGTTGATTCGGGTATTGTCAGAGGTCTTGACTATTACACAAAGACTGTATTTGAAATAATAAGCGGCGGCTTCACGGTTTGCGGCGGCGGTCGTTATGACGGTCTTGTTGAGGAATTGGGCGGTAAGGGTACTCCTGCTGTTGGTTTTGGTCTTGGAATAGAAAGACTGCTTTTAAGGCTTGAGGAAACGGGAGTTGAGATACCGAACCCCGAAAATGTCACGATATATATAGCACCCATGGGCGATACAGCTGTAAGGGAAACACAAAAGATAGTTTACGAGCTGCGTAAAGAGGGAATAAGTGTTGATACCGACCATGTAGGAAGAGGCTTGAGAGCAAGTATGAAATATTCCGACAAGCTCGGTGCTAAATTTACGCTTGTTTTGGGTGATAATGAAATAGAAAAGAAAGAGTATAATGTCAAAAATATGCAGACGGGCGAAACAGCGACGGTTGCGGCTGATGCATTGAGAGATTTCTTAAAGGAGAACAGATAAATGGATACAATGAAAGGCTTAAAACGCACAAACTATTGTGGTGATACACAAGGGGTAGGCTCTATTGCCGTAGTAGGCGGTTATGTTCAGAAAATCAGAGATATGGGAAATCTTATCTTTATAGATTTGCGTGACAGAACAGGTATTGTTCAGCTTGCTTTTGATGAAAACACTAATGAGGAAGTATTTAAGAAAGCAAAATCATGCAGAAGTGAATTTGCCATTATGGCGAAGGGCGTCGTTAGAGAGCGAGAAAGCAAGAACAAGGATATTAAAACGGGCGACATTGAAATATATGTTGACGATTTGAGAATACTTGCAAAGGCACAAACTCCGCCTTTTGAGATTACAGATAACACAAATGTTAACGAGGAATTGAGATTAAAGTATCGTTATCTTGATTTAAGAAGAAATGTTTTGCAGAAAAACATTATAACTCGTTCAAAGATTGCAAAGGCAGCTCGTGATTATTTCTACGATAACGGCTTTATTGAGATAGAAACGCCGATGATGATTAAGTCGACTCCCGAAGGAGCAAGGGATTATGTTGTGCCGTCAAGAGTGCATCACGGAAAGTTTTATGCACTTCCGCAGTCACCGCAGATATACAAGCAGCTTTTGATGATTTCGGGCTTTGACAGATACATTCAGCTTGCAAGATGCTTCCGTGACGAAGACTTGAGAGCAGACCGTCAGCCGGAGTTTACGCAGATAGATATGGAAATGTCGTTTGTGGATGTTGAGGATGTTCTTGAAATCGGCGAGGGCTTTATTAAGTATTTGTATAAGACTGTTCTTGATACTGATATTCCTACTCCTCTTCCGAGATTGACATACAAAGAGGCAATGGAACGCTATGGCTCAGATAAGCCTGATACAAGATTCGGAATGGAAATTCAGAATATCAGTGATGAGGTTTCAGACAGCGAATTTGTTGTATTTAAATCTGCATTGGAAAACGGCGGTTCTGTTCGTGCAATAGTTATTCCCGATGCTGCGGCGGTTTACACAAGAAAGGAAATAGACAAGCTTGTAGAGCACGCAAAGGGCATAGGGGCAAAAGGTCTTGCATATGTCCGCTGGGTTGATGACGCTCCGAACGCAAGCTTTAAAAAATTCTTTACAGATGATGAGATTATGGGATTGCTTAACAAGCTTGGTGCTAAAAAAGGCGATGTAGTTTTGATAGTTGCCGATAAGGATAAGGTGACACTTCCCGTACTCGGTGCATTAAGGCTTATGACTGCAAAGAAGCTTGATATTATTCCCGATGGGTGGAATTTCTTATGGATTACAGACTTTCCGTTCTTTGAGTATGATGATGAGTCGGGCAAATGGCTTGCAATGCATCATCCGTTCACAATGCCGAGGGATGAGTGTATAGAGTATCTGGATAATGCACCCGAAAAGGTTATTGCAAAGGCTTATGACCTTGTTCTAAACGGTGTTGAGCTTTCCAGCGGCTCTATCAGAATAAATGATTATGAGCTGCAGCAGAAAATGTTTGAATCGTTAGGCTTGACGGATGAGGAAATAGAGGCTAAGTTTGGTTTCTTGGTAGAGGCATATAAGTATGCGACTGCACCTCACGGCGGAATGGGCATAGGTCTTGACAGACTTGCTATGCTTATGACGGGCTGCGATAGTCTGCGTGATGTAACGGCATTTCCGAAGGTACAGAATGCGTCGGAATTGATGTCGCAAGCACCGGGTAATATAGATAGCGTTCAGCTCGATGAATTAGCAATAGAAATTAAAAAGCAGGAGGAGGAATAAAATATGGCTAATTTATGGAATGGCTTAATGCCGTATAAAATTGAAACAGAGGATTTTGTGCCGGAGATAAAAGCTTATCCCGCAGGCTCGAAGGGTGCGGTTATTGTGTTCCCGGGCGGTGGATATGGTGGCCGAGCAGAGCATGAGGGAGATGTGATGGGCGAGTGGTTTCAGCAAAATGGAGTAACTGCGTTTGTTGTGGAATACAGAGTTGCACCGTATAAGCATCCCGCTGAACTTTCCGATGCAATGCGTG
This sequence comes from Clostridia bacterium, assembly GCA_036311705.1. Taxonomy (GTDB): domain Bacteria; phylum Bacillota; class Clostridia; order UBA1381; family UBA1381; genus Ornithomonoglobus. Next base: position 2,555 of record JAXJPK010000211.1, on the reverse strand, counting down.
CGGTAAAAACCGTGCGTTTTTATGCTGATAAGTATGGCATAGATAAGGATAAGATTGCAGTTATGGGATTCAGTGCGGGCGGTCATCTTGCAGGTTCGGTATCTGTTCATTTTGATAAGGATATATATGAGGCTACTGATGAAATAGACAAAGAGAGTGCAAGACCTGATGCAAGTATTCTCTGCTACCCTGTTATAGATATGGGCGATTACCGTCATGACGGCTCAAGAATTAATCTGCTCGGTTGGCGGACTACGGATAAAATGAAAGATTTTATGTCGCTCCAGAAGCAGGTCAATGAGAATACACCTGAAGCGTTTATTTGGCACACATCAACAGACGAATGCGTTTTTGTTGAAAATTCACTTATGTATGCAGCGGCATTAGCAAAGGAAAAGATCCCGTATGAGCTACATATTTATCCTATGGGTCCGCATGGTTTAGGACTTTCGCCCGAAATACCGTATGTTGCGAAGTGGGCAGACAATCTGCTTTGTTGGTTAGAGAATAAAGGCTGGAAATAAATTTTAAGGTATTATACTGCAACAGAGTGCAACCCGAAAGGGTTGCATTTTTTTTGCATTTATGGTACAATCTAATTACGGAAAGGAGGTATAAAAGTGATGAATAGAACATATTTGTGCATAGATTTAAAGAGCTTTTATGCCTCAGTCGAATGTGTTGAGAGAGGCTTGGACCCGCTAACGACTAATCTTGTGGTAGCAGATGAAAGCCGAACTGAAAAAACGATATGCCTTGCGGTTACTCCAAGCCTGAAAAGCTACGGATTGCCCGGGAGAGCAAGGCTGTTTGAGGTTGTGCAGACGGTAAAAAATATAAATAACAACCGCAAATATAAAGCTCCAAACCGTCAATTTTCGGGCAGGTCGTATGATGCTAATGAGCTTGATACGAATTCGTCGCTTGAGCTTGACTACATTGTAGCACCGCCGAGAATGGCATATTATATGGAGTACTCGACAAAGATATATGAAATATATCTAAAATATGTGTCAAGTGACGATATTCTCGTCTATTCCATTGACGAGGTTTTTATGGATATAACGGGATATTTAAAATCGAGCGGAAAGACGCCGCGTGAATTTGCAATGGCTATAATTCGTGATGTCCTAAAACAGACAGGGATAACCGCAACGGCAGGTATAGGTACAAATATGTATCTTGCAAAAATTGCGATGGATATAACGGCAAAGAAAATGCAGCCTGACAAATTCGGAGTGCGAATAGCCGAGCTTGACGAAATGGGCTATCGCAGACAACTTTGGGAGCATAGGCCTCTAACTGATTTTTGGCGAATAGGCAAGGGGTATTCTAAAAAGCTTGAGGATGGCATGATGTTTACTATGGGTGATATTGCAAGAGCCTCCACAAACCAATACGGGAGAAAAAAGCTAAAGAAAATGTTTGGAATCAATGCCAAAATGCTTATAGACCATGCGTGGGGATATGAGCCGTGCACGATAGAGCAAGCAAAGGCATATACGCCCGAAAATAAAAGTATTAGTACGGGGCAGGTACTAAAAGAGCCATATACATTCGATAAAGCACGAATAATTGTTTGGGAGATGCTGGAGCTTTTGTCACTTGATTTGGTTGGGAAGCGGCTTGTAACAAATCAGATTGTTCTGACTGTGGGGTATGATAAAGAAAATCTGACAAATCCCGAAATCAGAGAGCAATATACGGGCGAGATAAAGAGTGACGCATACGGCAGAAAAATACCTAAACACGCTCATGGAACAGCTAATATAGGCAGATTTACTTCATCTACTAAACTGATTTCCGAGGCAGTATTAAAGCTTTATGATGAAATTGTCGGTAAAAATATGCTGATACGCAGAGTAACGATAGCTGCGAATAATCTTGTTAATGAGAGCACAATTGAAGATAAGCCGAAATACGAGCAGTTGAATTTATTCATCGATTCTGATGAATTGTTAAAGAAACGGGAAAAAGAACACGAGGAACTAAAAAAGGAGCGGAAAATCCAAGGGGCAATGATTGGTATAAAAAAACGGTACGGCAAGAATGCCGTTGTTAGAGGAGCAAATTTGCAGGAGGGTGCAACGACTATTGAACGGAACAGGCAAATAGGCGGACACAAGGCGTGAAATCGAGGTATTATATGGGCGATTTTAAATATAACGATATAATCTGTATGCAGTATCCGAACCCCGAAATTGAGAAAGATTTTCCTGATAGAATATTGAGAGAGGCTCAATTTGCACCGTTTGCCGCACTTACGGGGTATGACGAGGCAATAGATGAAACAGCAAGGCAGACGGACGAGAAAATTGAGCTTGATGAATATGAAGAAGAAAAAATCAACGAGAAGCTGATGTATTTGATTAATTCCGACAAGCCCGAAATTGTTGAAATAACATACTTTGTTCGTGATAAAAAGAAACAGGGCGGAAGATATATAACAAAAAGCGGATATATCTTGAAAATAAGGGAGTACGAAAAAGATATTATCATGGAGGATGGCGTTAAAATACCGATTAATGATATATGTGCGATTAACTGCCATATGT
>JAXJPK010000210.1:0-16164 GCA_036311705.1 Clostridia bacterium | reverse complement strand
AATTCTGCATCTAAATTCATTCAGCCCCACAAGGGGGTGCTGCTAACGCAACACCCCCTTTTGCTCATATCACAATCCAAAAATGAGCTTTACTATACCGCACAGTGGCTTAGGAACTTTTTTAACAACGATTTTCATATAAAAGACCTCCTTTTACCATTTAAACAGGCACAGATACCCAAAGAGAAACAGCATAAAAAGCTCGATAACTGCGAGCACCTGCATAGGGCAGAACATTCCTATTACAATGCCTATCGAAAAGGTAAGAATAGAAAGTCCTATGGCTTTTGCTGCACCGCACATACAAAAGTTAATCATAAAAATCCCTCCGTTTGGTATATAGTATGCCGCTCGGAGGGATTTTGTTATTAAATTTATGCTCTGTTTTCCATTTCCTCAAAAATATCGTTCCATGTCATATCGTTATCAACAAGCATAACCGAGAGATGATAGAGTAAATCAGCTGTTTCATACTTAATCTCCTCTTTGTCACGATTTTTACCTGCAATAACAACCTCTGCAGCTTCCTCACCGACTTTTTTAAGAATTTTATCCTCACCCTTGTTAAATAGATAATTGGTATATGAGTCCTCATCGGGATTAATTTTTCTGTCAATGATAACTGCTTGCTCACGCATTAATATGTCGCTTGTACCGCCGTTTGAGGTATCGGTTACAACCTTGCCGTCATCAATTTTTCGGAAGAAACAAGAACGGTTATTTGTATGGCAGGCAGGACCGTCAGGGCGAACAAACACAACAAGGCAGTCGCCGTCACAGTCAAGCTTTATATCCAAAACATTCATAAAATGACCCGATGTTCCGCCCTTAACCCAAACTTCGTTGCGTGAACGGGAATAGAATGTCGCTTTTTTTGTTTCTAATGTCATTTTAAGCGTTTCGGCGTTCATATATGCTACCATTAGGACCTCTTTTGTTATAGCGTCCTGAACAACGGCAGGAATTAACCCTTTATCATCAAATTTAAGCTCTTTTAAAATTTCATCCATTGTAGAATATACCTTCCTTATTTAAGATTCATCAATTTCCAATTTTTAACAATGTATTCTGCTCCCGAAATAACGGTAAACAGAACGCATACCCATACAAGCACAAGAGTAATCATATTCGATACAGCAAGCGGGATTTGCGGTATGCACATAAGAATTATGCCGACAATTATTGAAAGCATTTGAGTAACGGTTTTGAACTTGCCCCAGAATGAAGCGGCTATAACTTCGCCCTCGGCTGCTGCCGCAAGCCTGATGCCCGACACCGCAAATTCACGGATTAATATTATAAATACAGGCCACAAGTCAATAATATCCTTCTGCATAAACACGAGAAATGCCGCTGTTGTAAGCATTTTATCTGCAAGCGGGTCGGCGAATTTGCCAAAAGTCGTGATTAGATTTCTCTTTCTTGCAATCTGTCCGTCAAGCATATCGGTAAGTGATGCGATTATAAAAACAATAAGTCCTATTATTTTTGCCCAAAGTGCGTCAACGGTCATAAACACAATAAATATTGGTACAAGCACTACTCTTAATAATGTCAATTTGTTTGCTAAATTCATTTTAAGCCCTCCAATGGTTATATTCTCTGACCTGTCAGGTCATACTCGGACGCATCAAGGATTTTGACTTTTATTATATCTCCGGGCTGAACTTCGTCTTCAGTTCCAAAGTAAACCTTTCCGTCAACATCTATGCTGTCGCCCCGACTTCTGCCGTAGAACAAGAAGTTTTCCTCGTCGTATCCTTCGGCTATTACCTCTATAACTGTACCGATTTTCTCTTGGTTAAGCTCAAGAGAAATGGACTGCTGCAGACTCATAAGTGCATCAAGGCGTTCTGCTTTAACCTCTTCATCAATCTGGTCATCAAAGCTTGCAGCGGCAGTACCCTCCTCGCAGGAATATGCAAATACTCCCATTCTGTCAAAACGGGTACGCTTAACGAACTCATAAAGATGATTGAAATGCTCGTCCGTTTCGCCGGGGAAGCCGACAATAATTGATGTTCTTATATAGCAATTTTTAAGCGTTTTACGCATATATTCAATTTTCTCATCAATCTCCTCAACGGTTGTCCGTCTTGCCATTCTGCGTAGTATATAGTTATCTGCATGTTGAATTGGCATATCTATGTAATTGCAGATTTTATCGTATTTAGCCATTGTATCAATAAGCTCTTTTGTAATCGCCTCGGTGTAATAATAATGAACCCTAATCCATTCTATACCGTCTATCTGTACAAGCGATTCCAATAAATCCGATAGGGTAGTACCTATATCCGTACCGTATCTTGTTGTATCCTGGGCGATAAGGATAAGTTCTTTTACACCGCCTTTTGCAAGGCTTTCTGCCTCGGAAATTATATCCTTAGGTGACCTGCTCCTAAAATGACCTCTAATTTTCGGGATTGCACAATATGTACAGTTATTGTCACATCCGTCTGCAATTTTTAAGTATGCAGAGTAGGGCGGAGTCAGAAGTGTTCTCGGCAGTTCACATTCGGGTGTACGGTCAATATGTCCCGTTATAATCGGTTTTTCGTTAGTTTCTGCCGACATACGAATAATCTCGGCTATTCTGTCATAATCCCCCGTACCGAGAATTGCGTCAACTTCAGGGAGTTCGGATAGAATATCCATACTGTATCGCTCTGCAAGACAGCCCGTTACAATCAGCTGTTTGCAGCTGCCTGTTTCTTTATACTCTGCCATTTCAAGAATGGCATCAATGGATTCTTGCTTTGCAGAATCGATAAATCCGCAAGTGTTGACGATTATGGTATCGGCAAGCTCGGGATTATTCACAATCTTATATCCGTCATCTGCAAGAATAGAAAGCATCGTTTCGGCATCAGTTTGGTTTTTTGCACAACCTAAAGATACCATGCCTATATTATGACTCATCGGGGCATTCGCTCCTCTCTTTAACTGTGTTTATAGCATTTTTTATATCATATATGTTATAGCCACGATATATAAAATAACGAATACAGCGGTCTTTGTTCTTGTCCGAGAAATCATTTTTAAGCTTCTTTTCAACAAGTCCCATCAGAGTTTCCTGCTCGCTGTCCGTATCAATTTCGGCTAATACCTCTTGGATTATTATATCGGAAATACCTTTCGCTTTAAGTTCGCTTTTAATACGATGTATTCCATACTTTTTTAGATTAATAAGGTCTTTTGCTTTACGCTCGGCATAGCTTTTGTCATTCACAAAACCATACCGCCTGCAAAATTCAAGCACTTTTTCGATGTTTTCCTCGGAAGCATCCGCACGATGGAGCTTGGTTCTTAATTCAAACTCCGAGTGTGAACGGAACTCGAGTAACCTCAATGCTTTTTCTTTAACATCCTCATATGTTAATAATGGTTTTGGTTTTCTCATATTTTAATATCAAAATACCCGAATGGGATACCGAAGTTTATTCCGCCGATAACCTTGTCCTTGTAATCCTCTTTAAGATGAACATAACCGCTCACAATCGGCTCGGAGCTTACGCCGTATGAAAGCGACATAAACGCCTCAATAAAAGCCGAAAGGTGGTCACAACCTCGGATAATCTGCCCGTCAATAGGGTTAAACTCATCGAAGTTGTAAGAGGTGTTAATCTCATCTGATGATGATTTTACAATCTCTCCGTCTTTAATTATCTTTGAAGAGAACTCATCGACTGTAAAATACTTTATCTCTGGATGCCATTCTGTAGGCAACATAGGGTATATAACCTCTTGCATTTGCGCCTCTTCAATTTCGGTCAGGATTTTATCAAGTCCCTCAACAGATGTCTTTATCGGCGAAACAATATCCCTTGTTAAAGCCTCGGGAACATCATGGAACAGGCCGGCAAAGAAGTTATTCACAAGCCTCGATTTACATGGATTTTCAAGCTCAAGCGTCATAAAATACGACAGTATGGCAACAACGAGCATATGTCCCATAACATATGTTATGGGCATTCTTACGGCTTTTGACCAACGCTGTTGATATCGGAGCTTTCCGATTAGTGACATAAAGTCCTGCAAGAACGCATCTCTTTCAAAACGGGTAAATCCGTCAAAGGTATTGCACGCTTTTAAGTCACGGTATGTACCTGCCTTTACTTTTTCGATATCATATGTATCCTGGTTCATTGGGTATATAATTTTAAATTCCCAGTTGCTCGCGTAATAGTGGGCTGCTTTTAAAATCTTTTTTTCAAGAACTGCATAGTTATCATCTTTGAAGTACTTGACCAACCTATCAAAAAATCCGCCGCCGATTCCCTCCATAGACGGTCTTAACTGATCAATAACCCAGTTATTTATCTGTTCACCCTTTTCTTTCATAAGCTTATGGTAAATGGGCGGTTTAATATCGGTTAAGATACAGCGGTGAAAAAACTCCGCAATTCCGCCCTCAATAAGCTTTTGCATATCAACCTTTTCTTCACCCTCACATTTGGTGAAAACATAAGCATAGAACATCTTGTGAGCTTGTTTATCAAGCTCCGTAAATCCGGCGGAGGGTCTTATATGGTCATTCCAACGCTGAATTGATGCCGTTTCATAAATAAGAGATATTAATTCTTTTTTTATCATATACGCTCCACCTTTCAATGTATTTATTTATTCAAGAGTAACAGTATATCCGTTTTTCTCGAGTGCCGCAACAGTTTTCTTGCCATGCTCCGTTCCGCCAACCTCACAAGCGATATGGATTATTACCTCATTAGGGTCAAGGTCCTTGCTCATTCTGTCATATTGTACCATAATGATGTTGGCATTCACTTCGCTCAAAATGTGAGATAAGTGTTCAAGACTGCCGGGAATATCCAAAAGCTTTGCACGGAACTTTATTTTTCTGCCTCGAGATGAAAGACCAAGCTCGATAATTCTTGTTATAAAGGACACATCTATGTTACCGCCTGACAAAACACATACTGTTTTCTTGCCCGCAACATCTACTTTACCCGAAAGGACTGCCGCAAGAGTAGTTGCACCTGCAGGCTCAACAACCTGTTTTGTTCTTTCAATGAGGTGTAGAATTGCTTCTGAAATTTCAGCCTCTGAAACCGTTACGACATCGTCGGCATATTTATTTATAAGCTCAATGGTTTGTTTTCCGGGGTTTTTAACAGATATACCATCGGCTATAGTGCTTGAATAATCTGTTGAAACATATTTCTTATCCGCAAAAGACATTGCAACAGCAGGAGCACCTTCAGCCTGAACACCGATAACCTTTACTCGTGGGTTTATCTGCTTTATGCAAGATGCAACGCCTGCAAGCAAACCGCCGCCGCCTGCAGGGACGAGAATAACATCAACAGTCGGTAAATCCTCAAGGATTTCTATACCGATTGTGCCTTGTCCCGCCATAACCTCCAAATCATCATACGGATGAATGAAGGTTGCACCTTCTTTTTCCACAATCTCAAGAGCCTTTGTATAAGCATCGTCATAGCAGTCGCCATGAAGCACAACATTTGCACCATAGCCCTTTGTTGCCTCAACCTTTGCAATAGGCGTTGATTTCGGCATACAAATAGTAGCGGGTATGCCGTGTACTTTTGCAGCGTATGCCGTACCCTGTGCGTGGTTTCCCGCAGAAGATGCTACAACCGATTTCAGCTCGCCTCGCTCAACAAGTGCCGCAATTTTGTTTGACGCTCCTCTTATCTTAAAAGAACCTGTTTTCTGCTGGTTTTCAAATTTCAAATAAATCTCTCCGTTTGTCATATTGGAGAATGTCGTTGATTTTTCAAGCTTTGTTTTATGAACCGTATTTTTCAGCCGTTTCGCTGCAAGTTCAATTTCTGTTAATGGTAAATCCATTTTCCCATCTTCCTTTCCGTGCCACCGTAAAAATAAAAAATTTCTTATATTATATCACATTCAATATGACTTTTCAAGCTTTTTAGTGGAAAAATATATACCAAAAGACAGCACCAATAGGCGTTATAAAGATACACAATGCCTATTGGTGAGTTAGGTTATCGGATAAACATATTAAGACTAACAGCCATAATCGCCATACCTGATGCCGCACCGAAAATCATTGAATTGCCTTTGTCATATTCCCGTGCCATAGGGATTAGCTCCTCAATCGAGATATAAACCATTATTCCTGCAATAAACGAGAAAATAATGCCGTATATTGTGTCATTCAAAAACGGGCGGAGAATTAAGTAGCCTATAGCCGCACCCATTGGCTCCGTCAGCCCTGAAAACAGTGAAATTAAAAACGCTTTCTTTTTATTCCCTGTTGCATAGTATATTGGGACAGAGGTAACAATTCCCTCGGGTATGTTGTGTATGGCTATTGCAACGGCTATGGCTGTGCCGAGAGATACATCGTCAAGTGCAGATGTAAAGGTTGCAAGACCTTCGGGGAAATTATGTATAGCAATTGCCAATGCCATTAAAAATCCCATACGCTGCAAGACGGCATCGTGCTGGCCCGATTTTGCGGCGGTCAGGTCGCTCTCGGGTGATGGTATCAAATTATCAATCAGCATTATAATTGCAAGCCCCGAAAAAAATGCCGCACAGCATACCCATGCACCGCAAATGTCGCCGAGCGTGTCGGAAAGATAGCCTTGAGCTTTGGGGAACATTTCAAGAAACGATATGTATATCATCACACCTGCGGAAAACCCGAGTGCTGACGATAAAAACTTCTTGTTTGTCTGTTTCGTAAAGAGGGAAATCAGACTCCCAATCCCTGTTGCAAGCCCCGCAAGCAGGGTAAGCAGAATTGCATAGTATATGTTATTATTCATTTAAAAATCACTCCCGTTTTATAATACTCTCATAGCACAAATTGTGTGATTAAAATAAAATACTTGCATTATGAAAAGATATGTGGTATCATAAACCATATAATGAGGAAAGATTTTTTTGGAATTTCTCTTGCAAAAAAGCCTGAAATGGTATATATTAGTATGGTGTGGGTGCAAAATGATTGATATTGTAAGAACTACAAAGAATAAAAAATATAAGTATATAAAATCATTGCAGCAAAAGAAAATGAGGGTACTTGAAGGCGTTTTTACCGTTGAGGGTAAAAAGTCGGTAATTCAGGCAATAGATTCAATGCGAAGGATAAAGCTTATTGCTGTCAGTGAATCATTTCTAAATGAAAATGATTGCGGGTTTTTAAAAAATATTGATTATTTAGTTGTTAGTAACGACATTTTTGCAGGTTTATGCGACACGAAAACACCCCAAGGTATAATCGCAGTTATCCAAATAGATAATAAGGATGAGTTTTTACCCGACCTTAATAAACTATATGTGTATTGTGACAATGTATCAGACCCGGGAAATCTCGGCACAATCATAAGGACGGCGGATGCGGCAGGCTTTGGCGGAGTGCTTCTCTCAAAGGGTTGTGCTGACGCATACAGTCCGAAAACCGTTCGTGCAAGTATGGGCTCGTTTTTTAATATTGATATTATCACGGAGGTTTCATACGAAACATTGTTCGATATGAAAAACGATGGCTTTAGTCTTGCTTGCGGTGCACTTTGTCAAGACAGCAAACGCTATACCGATGTAGATTTTAAAAAGCCGACGGTTATTGTTGTCGGTAATGAGGCTAACGGGGTAAGCGATGGAATACTAAAAGAATGCGAGCATATAATTATACCGATATACGGAAAAGCAGAATCGTTAAATGTCGGGGTAGCGGCGGCGGTTATGATGTATGAAGCGGTGCGGCAGCGAGAGGTACACAGCAATGAACAATGAAATTTATTGGCTGTGGCTAACGCTCAAATCCGAGCTTAATCATAAAGATATTTCCGCACTGCTTGATAAATTCGGCAATGCAAAGGAGATTTATAACGCAGACGATTTAGACGGCATTTGCAATATTAGTGATGATGCCGTAAAGTCTGTTATGAACAAATCTCTTGCATATGCATACGAGGTTCAGGCAAAAATCCGTCATATGGGCGGATACATTGTAACTATAGAGGATAGCGAGTATCCCGACCTGTTAAAAAGCATATACAATCCGCCGTTAGTGCTATATATGCTTGGTGAACATATGGATTGGGAGAATTTGCTCACAATTACTATTGTCGGGTCAAGAACATATAATGATTATGGCAGAAAGGTTACAGAACACATTGCAGGAGATTTGGCAAAAAGCGGTATAACCATTGTCAGCGGTATGGCAAGGGGAATAGATTCGATTGCAGGCGGTGAGGCTTTAAAAAGCGGCGGGAAAACGGTTGCCGTTTTAGGCAGCGGACTTGATGTTATTTATCCGCCTGAGAATAGAGAGCTTTATCAAAGGATAAAGGAAAACGGCGTTATTATAACCGAATATCCGCCGGGGACACGCCCATTGCGTGAAAATTTCCCAAGGCGTAACAGAATTATGGCGGGATTATCCTACGGAGTACTAATAACGCAAGCTCCAAAGAAAAGCGGTGCATTGATAACTGCTTCATACGCAGTGGAAAGCGGAAGAGATGTATTCTCAATACCCGCAGATATATTTATGCTTGAGTCTGAGGGCTCAAATGCGTTGTTATCACAAGGTGCGAGGGCGGTTATGTCTGCACAGGATATAATAGATGAATATCCGTATTTTAATTTTGAAATTTTAGATAAATCCGAAAATAATGAGAACAAGGAAAATAAATTAGATAAAATTGATTTTAGTTCGCTTAACGAGCTGCAGATAAAGATTGTTAAGTGTTTAAATAATGAATCCTGTCATATAGACGAGCTTTCAAGAGAAATTGGGATTGCAAGCTTTGAAATTGACGCAGAGCTTGTTATGCTTGAATTAATCGGAATAGTGCGAAAACTCAGCGGGAATATATACGAATTAGCGTGATATGTTATAATTTTATATTAAATCTGGAGGAAATCATGGCGAAAAATATTTTACTTATTGTGGAGTCACCTGCAAAGGCAGGGACAATTCAAAAGTATTTGGGTAAGAACTATAAAGTAATAGCGTCTATGGGTCATGTTATTGATTTGCCTAAAAGCTCTTTAGGGGTTGATGTCGATAACGGATTTGAGCCGAAGTATATTACTATAAGGGGAAAAGGCGAACTGCTTTCATCATTAAAAAAGGAAGCGAAAAAAGCAGACGAAGTGCTTCTTGCGACCGACCCTGACCGAGAGGGAGAGGCGATAAGCTGGCATCTGGCGAATGCATTGGGTATAGACCCGAAATCAAAATGCAGAGTAACATTTAATGAGATTACAAAAACAGCGGTAAAAGAGGCAATTAAGAATCCGAGAGAAATAGATATGAACCTCGTTGATGCACAGCAGGCACGCCGTATTCTCGACAGAATAGTGGGCTATAAAATCAGCCCGATTTTGTGGGAGAAGGTAAAAAGAGGCCTTAGTGCAGGCAGGGTGCAGTCGGTTGCAACCCGACTTATTTGTGACAGAGAGGAAGAGATTTTAAACTTTATCCCCGAGGAATATCATACCATTGATGTGACATTGAAAAAGGCTAACGCTGCAAAGGAATTCACGGCAAGATATTTTGGCGAAAACGGTAAAGAAACAAAGTTATCAACTAATGATGATGCAAGGGAAATACTTGATGATATAAAAAATGCGGAATTTAAGGTGGACTGGGTGAAGGAGTCTGTCAAAAAGCGTAATCCGCAGCCACCGTTCACAACAAGTACAATGCAGCAAGATGCATCAAGAAAGCTTTCCTATCAGGCGAGCCGTACAATGCAGATTGCACAGACATTGTATGAAGGTGTTAATTTGGGCGGAAAGCTTGGTACTGTCGGTCTTATCACATATATGCGTACTGATTCGTTGAGAATATCAGATGATGCTTTAAACGAGGCACAAGCATATTTAAAAGCTGAATATGGTGCAGAGAATGTACACCGTAGACAGTATAAGTCAAAGAAAAACGCCCAGGACGCACACGAGGCAATCCGTCCGACTTCGATAAGGATTTGCCCGATTGATATTAAGGACAAGCTTACAAACGACCAGTATAAGCTATATAAGCTTATCTGGGAGCGTTTTGCGGCAAGCCAGATGGAAAGTGCAATGTATAACGTCACATCAGTGCAGATTGATGCAAAAGGACATACATTCCGTGCATCAGGCTCACAGATTACATTTAAGGGATATATGAGTGTTTATGTAGAGTCAACAGATGAAAAGGAAGAGAAATCAAAGCTGTTGCCGAATCTTTCTGACGGTGAAACACTCAAGTATATTAATTCTGAAAGCAAACAGCATTTTACACAGCCACCTGCTCGTTTTTCTGATGCGACATTGATTCGTGAGCTTGAGGAAAACGGTATAGGCAGACCGTCAACATATGCTCCGACAATTTCCACGATTGTATCGAGGGGTTATGTTCAACGAGTTAAAAAACAGCTTATTCCGACAGAGCTTGGAAATGTAACAACAGATATAATGAAGCAGAACTTTGAGGATATTGTTGATGTTGAGTTCACGGCGAATATGGAACAGGAGCTTGACGATATTGAGGCAGGGGACACAACACATACAAAGGTTCTTGAGGATTTCTACCCGTCATTTGAAAAAACGCTTGAAACTGCACACGAGAATATTGCCAAGGTTGAAATAAAGGACAAGGTGTCGGATGTGCTTTGCGATAAATGCGGCAGAAATATGGTATATAAGGTCAGCAAATTCGGTAAATTCCTTGCTTGCCCGGGTTATCCTGAATGTAAAAATACAATGGCAATAAGAGTGGGAACGGGCGTTGCTTGCCCGAAATGCGGCGGCGAAATATTAGCAAAACAGTCAAAGAAGGGCAGAACATACTATGGCTGTGAAAAGTGGCCGAAGTGTGATTTTATGGCATGGGATAAACCGCTTAAATCCGAAAAATGCCCCGAATGTGGCGGTATTTTGATGAAGAAAAACGGTCGTGGAGCAAAGGTTTATTGTTATAACGAAAACTGCAATTACGAGCGAAAGAGTAAGAAAAAATGACAGATAGTGTGAAAGTAATCGGTGCAGGTCTTGCAGGCTGTGAGGCGGCTCTGCAATTGGCGGAACGGGGAATAACGGTTGAGCTGTACGAGATGAAACCGAAAAAATTTTCACCTGCACATCATAGCGAAAATTTTGCCGAGCTTGTATGCTCCAATTCGTTAAAAGCCGAACGGATAGAGAATGCGTGCGGACTTTTAAAAGAGGAGATGCGTCATTTTAATTCTGTGATGATGCAGGCGGCAGATGTTAGCCGCGTCCCTGCGGGCGGTGCTTTGGCGGTTGACAGAGATAAATTTTCGGAGTTTATAACAGAGAAAGTAAAAAATCATCCCAACATTAATATTCATAATGAGGAAGTTACGGATATTAATACGGACGAATATACAATAATTGCAACAGGACCTTTGACATCAGACGGAATGTCTGAAAAAATTGTCGAATTGACAGGCGATGACGGGCTTGCATTTTTCGATGCCGCCGCTCCGATTGTAACGGAGGAAAGTATTGATAAAGATAAAGTGTTTTTTGCTGCAAGATATGATAGGGGAACTCCAGATTATATTAATTGCCCTATGACGAAAGAGGAGTACGAAGCTTTTTATAATGAGCTTATAAATGCACAGACAGCCGAACTCAAGGATTTTGAGAACAGCAAGGTATTTGAGGGGTGTATGCCCGTAGAAGTAATGGCAAAGCGTGGCTTTGAAACCTTGACCTTCGGACCTTTAAAGCCTGTTGGTTTAACAAATCCCAAAACGGGGAAGGATGATTCATATGCGGTTGTCCAGCTGCGTAGGGATAATGCGGAGGGTACTCTCTATAACCTTGTAGGATTTCAGACTAACCTCAAATGGGGTGAACAAAAGCGGGTGTTTTCGATGATACCGGGATTGGAAAATGCAGATTTTGTGAGATATGGTGTTATGCATAAGAATACATTTATTAACTCCCCGAAGCTTCTTGATAAGTACTACAGAATGAGAGAACACAATAAAGTATTTTTTGCAGGTCAGATAACAGGTGTTGAGGGATATGTTGAATCAGCGTCAAGCGGTATTATGGCAGGATACAATATGGCATGTATGATACTCGGAAAGGAATTGCCCGCAATCAATACAAAGACTGTGACGGGAGCTTTGTCGCTATATATTTCAAACGAGGCAAACACTTCATTCCAACCTATGAACGCCAATTTTGGCATAGTTGAGGGATTGGGATATAAAGTAAGGAAAAAACAGGAGAGATATAAACTTATAGCAGAACGCTCAATCGAAGAAATAGGTAAAATACCTGTATGACTCATTTCGGAGGGACATATATGTCAGACAATAAGGAATTTAAGGAAATTCAAGAAATAGTAGATGAGGATAATATTCCAATGACGCCGCATGTTAATGAGAAAGCGAAGTACTACTTGATTCTGTTGATAGTTATACTATCTGTAGCATCGGCTGTTATGGTGATTTTCTTTTCTAAAAATGACTCTGAAAATAGAACTGAACAGCCGAGCGTAACAGAAACTCAAATACATAAATGATTGCTTATTCGCAAACACTATTATAAAAAAGGAGTTTGTGAAAATGAGCATAAGAACAGATATTGCCTTGGAGGCACATGAACTTTCGAAAGGCGAGGCAAAGGAGATTGAAGGAGTGAAGCTTCAATCCCTTTGCCATGGAAAAATAAAGCGAACGGTTGTTGATATATTGGACGATAACGGTGCAAAGACCTTAAATAAAGAAAAGGGAAGATATATAACAATAGACGCACCCGAATTAAAGTACAGCACAGATGATTACGAATCTGTATGCAAAATGCTTGCTGATGATTTGCGGATTATGTGCGGTAACAGCAAATCAACACTTGTTATCGGTCTTGGAAACAGAAAAATAACGCCTGATGCATTGGGTGCACAAACTGTGGACAATTTGTTAATCACAAGCCATATGAAAAAATATATGCCCGATGTTTTTGGTGCTGATTACAGCAGTGTTTCGGCGATAGTACCGGGCGTAATGGGAACAACGGGTATTGAAACGGCGGATATTATAAAAGGTGTTGTTGAAAAGCTAAAACCCGATACTGTTATAGCTGTTGATGCATTGGCAGGGGCGGATATAAACCGTGTAACTGCGAGCATACAAATTTCAGATGCGGGTATTGCACCCGGCTCGGGAGTGGGCAATCATCGTGACGGCTTAAATCGTAAAACACTTGGCGTTAATGTTATTGCTGTCGGTGTTCCGACAGTTATTGCGGCGGAACTCATAGGCGGTGAGGAGCTTCCCGAGGAGTATGGCTCGCTTATGGTCACAACAAAGGATATTGACCTTGTGATAGAAAGAATGTCCAAAACCGTAGCTAACGGTATAAATATGGCATTGCATAAAAATCTCACACTGCAGGCTCTTGAGGAGCTTGTCGGATAATGCAAAACAGGAGGGGAACCGATGAAAACGGTTAAAATTAATGGTAATATACGGCTGAATTATATTCCTATGACAAAATTAAAGACTACATCTTTGGGAGTATATATCCATCGTCCGTTAAATAGAGAGCAGGCGTCTTTTAATGCTTTACTGCCGCTCGTTTTAAAAAGTGCATCAAAGAAGTATCCGTCAAGAGAGGATATAGCCAAGCGTCTTGATAATCTTTACGGTGCAACAATGGGTTCAACGACCATGAAGTTTGGTGAGGACCACATTATTTATTTTGATGCCGAAACAATTTCGGATAAGTATGCTCCAAATGGTGAGAAACTTATTAATGAGCTTTTGGAGCTTTTGATGTCGGTGTTGTTTGAGCCTAAAACTGAAAATGGCGAGTTTGATATAGAAATAACCGAGCAGGAACGAAAGAACGCAATAGATAAGATTGATGCGTTCATAAACGATAAACGCTCTTATGCATCTGCCCGTTGTCAGCAGGAAACGGCAAGGGGTACAAATTTTGAGATTATGAGCTTCGGTGACAAGGAAGCTTTGGCAAAGATAACGGCAAAAGAGCTTTATTCATACTATTCGTCCATTATAAAATCCTCGATTATAGATATTTATATATGTGGTGATGCAGATATTATTTCTGCCGAGGATACTGTTCGGAAATATGTAAACGGTATGCAATTTGAACAAGGTGAAGTTCAAAAGACTGATATTATAAATCGTGATAATGTTGAAATAAACGATATAACCGAGCATATGAATGTAACGCAGGGTAAGCTTGCCATGAGCTTTTTAACAAATACATCGCCCGATAGTGATGATAGATATGCCCTGTCTGTACTAAACAGCGTGTTCGGTGCAGGTGCTCATTCGAAGCTGTTCAATAATGTTCGTGAAAAGCTTTCTCTTGCGTATTACGCGTCATCACAGCTTGAGAAATTCAAGGGAATGATGATTGTTAATGCAGGTATCGAGTTTGAGAATTTCCAAAAGGCAAAGGATGAGATTTTGGTGCAGCTTGAGGAAATCAAAAAAGGCAATATTTCAGACTTTGAATTTGATGCAAGCATTAAAACGATAGTTAATGCTTATAATTCATATTATGATGACCAGCGTGCGTTGGTATCACTCCATTTGTCAAATTCGGTTGTGGGAACGAACACCGAAATCAGCGAATACATTGAAAATATAAGCAAAGTTACGAAAGAAGATGTTGTTCGCGTTGCTCGTAAATTACAGCTTGACACAGTTTATTTCCTTGCAGGAAAGGGGGAAAACTAAATGGAATTACGAATGCAAAAGAATGATATTACCGATGAAGTTCTATACAGTGCAAAGCATCAGTCGGGACTTGAAATATTCATCATTCCCAAGCCCGAATACAGTGGAACATATGCAATTTTCGGCACGAGATACGGTTCTGTGGATTCTCAATTTGTTGTCCCCGGCGAGAACGAGGCAATTACTGTCCCTGACGGTATCGCACACTATCTCGAACATAAGATGTTTGACCAGCCTGACGGGAGCAATGTATTTGATAAATTCTCAAAATTTGGCGGTAACGCAAATGCGTTCACATCGTTTAATATGACTGCATATCTGTTTTCTGCGACCTCAAATTTTAAGGAAAATCTTGAAACTCTGCTTGACTATGTTCAGAGTCCGTACTATACTGATGAAACGGTATCAAAAGAGCAGGGAATTATAAGTCAGGAAATCAGGATGTATGACGATAACCCCGGTTGGAAATTGTATTTTAATTATATAAATTGCCTGTATAACGAGCATCCCGTTAAAAAAGAGATAGCAGGAACAATAGAGAGTATCAGTCATATTACAGCTGATTATTTGTATAAGTGTTATAACACCTTCTATAACTTGTCAAATATGTCAATAGTTGTTGTCGGAAATGTTGATGTTGACGAAACGGTGAAGACAATCGAAAACGGGATAAAGAATAATAAGCCGTTTACCGAGCCTATAAAGAAAATTTACCCCAAAGAGCCAAAAAATATTGCTTCTCGTTATGCGGAGCGTTCTATGGCAATAGCGTCACCTATGTTTATGCTTGGGTTTAAGGATAATGATGTAAATGTTTCGGGAAATGAGCTTTTAAAGAAAAATATCGAGATAACAATTCTGCTTCGTATGCTGTTTGCAAAAGGCTCTGACATCTATAAAAAGCTTTATGATTTGGGGTTAATAAACTCTACCTTCGGTTTTGACTATACCGTTCAGCCCGATTATGGATTTACCGTATTAGAGGGAGAATCAAAAGACCCGAACAGAGTTTATGGCATAATTATGGAGGAGATTTCAAAAATCAAGGAATCGGGGCTTTCAGAGGACGATTTTGAGCGTGCAAAAAAGGTTGTGTGGGGCAGATATATCCGTATGCATAATGATATAGAGGATTACGCCTGCACATTTATGCAGTTCTTATTTATGGGCGTTGATTATTTTGATTATTACAATGTTTATAAAACAGTAACATTTGAGGATATTAAAAAACGATTTAATGAGCATTTCGATCCCGAATATGCGGCATTATCGGTTGTAAAACCTATCAACGAATAAAAAATCAGAGAATGGAAAAAAACATCGCCGATCATTTGACAGCAATTTATATATTTCAATATAAATAAATTAACATAAACATTGAGAAAATCTGCACTTTTGCAGATTTTCTTTTATGATTAAATGCTGTCAAACTACGAACGAAAACCGTCCCTCACATACCAATGTATAGCTT
>JAXJPK010000209.1:0-2968 GCA_036311705.1 Clostridia bacterium | reverse complement strand
TCATTATTCCGAGAAATCCGCAGTAAGGAGAAATTATAAAGAGAGTTGTGCGGATTTGTGCCCCAATTTGCATATCATTGGGGAAGGGATAAATGGGAAAATTCAGGAGGAAACAATTATGAAATCAAAAAAACTTATAACAACAATTTTAGCTGTGGCCATGCTTTTGGGAAATACGGCTTTTGCCGCCGATAATTACGCAACACGAGGCGAGGTCGCGGATATGCTGCTTTTGGCGGCAGACGATTATAATCCGACTGTCGAGAGAAGTGACATCATAAAGGGCTACGGCGGCGATGGTGAGCTTCACGAGGATTGGAACATTAATCGTGCCGAGGCTCTTGTTATGCTTAGCCGTGCGTTTGGAACACTCCCCGAGCTTACGGGGCATAATGCGCGTGTTGCACTTAAAAGCGATGATTTTAACGATATTCCTGACTGGGCAAAGTCGGAGCTTCAGCCTTTGCTTGACGCAGGCATAGCGGCAGGAACGGCAGAGGGTATTTTTTCTCCGACCGATGATGTAACAAAGGAGCAGATGACTCTGTTTATACAGCGTGCGTACGCTCTATACGGCACAAACGAAAAGGATGATTTTTATGCAACTGTTAATAGAGATGTGCTGAACACACTTGAAATAAAGCTGGGTCGTGTACTTGCGGGGACACTTTTTGATTTGCAGGATGAAAGCACCGTACAGGTAAACGACATTATAAAAGAGGTCATATCCGGGAAATGGGAAAAGGGTACAAAGGAGCAGAAAATTGTAGACCTTTATAACAATATTTTAGACACCGAGAGCCGAAACCGAATCGGTGTCACTCCTATAATCCCCAGTCTTGAAATCATAGATAAGGCTGAAAGTATTTCGGAGCTTATGGATGTGAACTTAAAACTGATGGAGGACTTATGCTGTGCACCCTTTGCCGCATTCAATCTTACGATTGATTTTAAGGACAGCACAAGGTATATACCTGTTTTCGGTATATACAATCCCTGTCTGACAAAAGACTTGTATATTTCGGGAACAGAGTCACAAAAAGCCGCATATCTTAAATATCTCAAAACAGTTATGGAGCTTGCAGGCGAGAAAGTAACCGATGCACAGCTTGAGGAATTTTATAATTTTGAAAAGAGCCTTGCCGAAAAAATGATGAATCCCGAGGACAGCAACAATGTAGATAAATTTTACAACACATATACTCTTGATGAAATACAGGCACTTTTCCCGTCCGTTGATACCGAAAAGCTTTTGACTGCATCGGGCATACAAAAAGAGGATAAATTTCTCATCATGGATAAGGGTTTAACCGAGGAGTTTGCACATCTTCTGACTGATGAAAATATAGGGGTACTTAAGACGGCGGCAAAGCTCACTGTAATTTTAAGCTACGGCGGAACACTTAATACTGAATTTGTAGATGCATCAAATGCATTCAATCAGGAATTTTTGGGAATTTCGGGAACATATTCTGACGAAGAGCGTGCGGCGATAGCCGTTTCAAGCATTATGTCAAACTATATTGATGAAATATATGCTGAAAAATATTTCACCGAGGAGGCAAAGCAGGATGTGTTGAAAATGGTTCAGGATATTATCTCGGTTTATAAAAAGCGTATCGGTAACTTAACATGGATGAGCGATGCGACAAAGGAAAAAGCAATCCGCAAGCTGGACGCAATGAAAATCAAAATTGGCTATCCCGACAATTGGGACACATTTCTTGACAATGTTGAGATAAAACCCGTATCTGACGGCGGAAGCTATTTTGAAAATATGCTATCGGTTGCTAAAGGCTCAAAAAAGGAATTGTCAGAATTGCAGGGCAAGAGTGTTGACAAAACAAAATGGGCAATGTATCCATATACGGTAAACGCCTGCTACAGTGCAACCTCAAACGACATCACATTCCCTGCCGCAATACTTCAGCCGCCGATGTATGATGTCAATGCGTCATATGAGGAAAATCTCGGCAGTATAGGATATATTATTGCACACGAGATTACACATGCGTTCGATAATAACGGAGCAAAGTTTGATGAAAACGGCAATGCCGCCGATTGGTGGACTGCAGAGGATTATGAAGAATTTGAAAAGCTATGCGAAAAGCTGGCGGCTTTTTATGACGGCTGCGAAAGCGTTCCCGGTATTCCGATGAACGGAAAGCTGACCTTGAGTGAAAATGTCGCTGACCAAGGTGCGGTACAGTGCATTACCGAGGTAGCATCAGAGCTTGAAAATCCTGATTACAAGGCACTTTACCGCTCAATGGCTCGTGCCTGGGCAAGCACAAGAACACGCGAATATGCACAGTATGCGGCAAGTTTAGACTTACACTGCGACGAAAAACTGCGTGTAAACCGTGTGGTTGTAAACTGTGATGAATTTTATAACGCCTTTGATATAAAGGAGGGCGACGGTATGTATGTACCGGAGAATGAGCGTGTAAAAATATGGTGATTTATCAAAAAAGCTGCCGGAAATAAAGCAAAATGAGGTTTATAAATTAAAATTGAAATAATGCTTGACTCGTCCCTTAGGGGAGGTTGTATAATAGCCTTACAAACAAAAAAGGAGGCTATGTATGAGTACATGCATTGAAGTAAAAGACTTAACAAAATCATTTAACGGAAGAACAGTTGTAGATAAAATCACCTTCCGTGTAGAGAAAGGAGAGGTTTTTGGACTTTTAGGTCATAATGGAGCAGGAAAAAGTACAATTATTGATTTGCTTCTTGGACTTAAGAAGCCCGATGGCGGTAGCGGAACAATATTCGGGTTGGAACCTGCCGCGAATCGTAAGGCAGTATTTAAGCGGGTTGGTGTGCAGCTGCAATCCTCTAACTATCAAAACAATATCCGAGTGGATGAGCTTTGTAAGGAAATGTCAGCTTTGTATAAGAAACCCGAGGATTACCATAGGCTGCTGCAGTTTTTCTCATTGGAAAAGTTTGAAAAGTCACAGGT
>JAXJPK010000208.1:0-1846 GCA_036311705.1 Clostridia bacterium | reverse complement strand
AATAAGTTTTCGCAAATATCTCTTTTAGACATTTACGAGGATGTCAATTCATCCTTTACAGAAAAGAAATCTGAGCTTGTTTCTCTCTTAGAAGAACATATTGATTTCTCTTCATTAATTCCTTATGCTTTTCATCGTGCCTTTTATCAAGGTCTTGGCAGAAAGCATAAATATCATCTTGTCAGTTTCGTCAAAGCCATGATTATCCAAAAACTCTTTGCTTTTAATTACGATTCTCAGCTTATTCTTGTTTTAAAGCATTCAGATGACCTTCGTAATTTCTGCGAATTTGATAAAGTCCCTGATGGTTCATACTTTACTCGTTTTAAGCAAAAATACTGCAAATATATCATTGAAATGTTTGATAAGCTTGTTGATATCACCGAACCTATCTGTCGTGAAATTGACAGCAAGAAAGCTGATTATCTGATTTTTGATACTACCGGTATTGAGCCTTATGTTGCTGAAAACAACCCCAAATTTCTAAATGCCAAACTCAAAGAAGCTAAAAAACTTTCTAAAGCATATCCCGAATACAATCCATATTCAGGTGTGTATTCTCTGCTTCCTGATGTTGCCTCTGCCAACAATTCCGTTAAACAACAATATATCAACGGACACTATTGTTATGCTCACAAAGTTGGCGTAATGACCAATGGGAACGGGATTATTCGTGATATTGCCTTCTTTGATGATGATTTCAGAAAGTTACATCCTGATGTTGTATCAAAGAAAAGTGACAATCCTGATTTAGATAAAGAAATCAGCGATTCTCATTCCTTAAAACCTGTATTATCAGACTTTTTCAAAAAGCATCCCAAGCTGTCTTACTCGACTTTTTTAGGTGATGCAGCGTTTGATTCTTATGACAACTACACAATGCTGAAAAACGATTTTTCTTTCAAGCGTGTTTGCATACCATTGAATAACCGTAACTCCAAGAATTCCAATGCTTCTTTTGATGAATACGGAACACCGGTCTGCCCGCTGGATAAAACACCTTTTTCTTTTCTTGGAAAAAGCGGCGGTGAAAATCGTTCTCTCAGATTTAAGTGGGTTTGCCACAAATCTATCCCTTGCGGTTCTAAACGTATTTGCACTTGCAAAACCCCCTGCACATCGTCTTCTTACGGAAAATGTACTTATACATATCCGGATAAGAATTTCAGAATGTACCCAGGTATTCCGAGAAATACAGAACATTGGGATAATCTTTACAAACACAGAGTGTATATTGAAAGAACTATCTTTACATTAAAGGATTGCTTTGGGCTTAATTCTTTAAAAACACATAACACACTTACTATTAAAGCTGATGTATTCCTTGCCGGAATAACTCAGTTAATTGGAGTGGTTCTTGCAAAAGAACTTCATCAATTAAAACTTTTTAAAAGTGTTCGTAAACTCATTCGTAAAATTTCATAGAGTTTTAAATTCAATATGTTTTTTTTCACGGTTTTAGATACCGTCTTTTTTGGGTGACTTCTTTTTCTGTTTTTTTGCATCATCCTTTTTATTTAAGATGATTATGTTTTTTTACTTGTTTAGCTTTTAATTTTACAATCACCTAATAATTAAACATAATGTTATACGGAGTTGCTATGCTATTTAAAATAAAAGTCTATAATATTGATAAAAATTTAAAGTAAGGAGGTGTTATAAGAAAAATATTTTGTGGTGCAGTACATATGGCGGGCAAATATGTACTACACTACAGAGATGGATAACAACTGGTGGAGATACAAAAGAGAGGGAATATATGATAAGAAAAAAGAAAATATGGGAATACATTTTTAATATTAAGCCGAATTTGTTAAAAAAATCAATTTAACAAATTCGGCTTTTT
>JAXJPK010000207.1:0-10963 GCA_036311705.1 Clostridia bacterium | reverse complement strand
TCTGTTGACATCGGTATTTTTTCAAACTGTGAGTGTCCTATGATGATTGCATCATAATCGCCTGTAGCAATTCTGCCACAAAACTTTTTACGATTTTTTGTTTCACAATCTTTTTTTGTTGCAACAAGGATATTAGCAGCAGGATATAGCTGTAAAAATTCAGATGCCCATTGCTCCGTTAAGTGATTAGGGACAACAAAAAGGGACTTATTGCAAAGTCCCAAGCGTTTACTTTCCATAGCAGCAGCTACCATAGTCCAAGTTTTACCGGCTCCAACTTCGTGTCCTATAAGGGTATTACCGCCATACATAACTCTTGCGACAGCATTTTTCTGATGTTGTCTTAATTCGATTTCGGGGTTAATGCCGTTAAAAGTAATGTGGCTACCGTCATATTCACGAGGTCTTGTGGAGTTGAATTTTGTGTTGTAAAGAGAAACAAGTTCCTCTCTGCGTGTAGGGTCTTTCCATACCCAATCCAAAAAGGCTTGCTTTATGGTTTCCTGTTTTTGCTGTGCAATAGCAGTTTCCTTTGCGTTGAGAACAGGGGTTTTGTTTCCGTTTTCATTCTCAACATAATCAAAAATACGCACATCACGCTGATTGAGTGTTTCCTCAATAATCTTGTATGCGTTAGCTCTGTGCGTACCATAAGTATTTTTTGCTTTGACATTTGTATTATCAAAAGATTTTCTTGATACATTCCATTCTGCCGTAGGCTTATAGTAAGTAACTTTAATTTCTCGTCTTGCATATATAGGAGTATCAAGTAATTCATAAGTAAACTGCTGTATATATTTATCGGGTATCCAAGTTGAGCCGAGCTTAACTGAAATTTCTGCTGCCGATAAATCTTTAGGCTGTACTTGTTTCAAGGCTTCAACATTTACTGTAAAATCTTCGGGATTAACCTCTGCTGTTTTTTGTGCTATGACAAGTTTTTCTCTGACATTGCCCGAAAGGTATTCATCAGCCGTAAGATATTTTTCCTCAAAAGCGTTGCCGTAGCCGTGCATAGGGTTAAGGAATATTACGCCCTTTAAGTCCTCATAAAGTTCCTGTTCGGTTTTGCCCGTAAGCTCTGTCATAAATTCCATATCAATCTTTGCTTTTTCGCCTATGGAAACAGCAAGAGCTTCAGATGCCGTGTCAACCTTTGTTATTTCTTTTCTTGCTCCAATAGTTCTTTTTGTGAAAATATCGGCTTTGCGTTCAAGCTCGCCGTTTTCATCTAATACTTCCAAAGAGCACAGGAGGAAGTAACTGCTGTCCTCTGAAAATGCCATTGAATTACCACGAGAGTTTATAAGTCCGTATTTTTTCGTAAATTCATCATAGACTTGATTTAACTTTTCCTGTTTCTTCTGAATATAAAAATCGGGAAAGTCCTCTGTTTGATAATCTATAACCTCACGAACAGCATCACGAATACCTATCAAGCCTTTTATGCGGTTTTCTGCCGTTGCATTAAGCTCAACCTTTTTCATAATACTGTTTTCACGGAAATAAATATCTCCATCAACCAAAGTGTAACTGAAATTCTTTACATTCGGGTCGGCAGGGAGTGTTAAGTCCTCATCATTGGAAATATCGTCAAATTCATATTCCGTGATTTGTGCGTGAATGTTTTGGATAGCATCTTCAAGCTGTTCTGAAAGTTCAGCTTCTTCATACGGCTTGCAAGTGATAGATTGTCCATATTGTGAGCTTTCTTCTGTCATTTCGCCGAGTATCATATCGGGATTATCAACGAAATATTGGTTTACTGTCAAGCCATTTTCAAGTGTGCCCAAGTTTACCCATTCGGGCATAATATCCGTCATTCTATCTCTTTTTTGCAAGAAAAGTATATCTGCCGTTACTTGTGTTCCGGCATTTTTCAAAAAGGCATTGTTAGGAAGTCTTATAGCTCCAAGAAGTTCTGCTCTCTGTGCAATATACTTTCTTACCGATGAGTTTTGTTTGTCCATTGTTCCCATAGAAGTAATAAATGCGACAATTCCACCGGGTCTGACTTTATCTAAAGTCTTTGCAAAGAAATAATCGTGGATAAAGAATTTGTGCTTATCATACTTTTTATCAGCCAATTTATAATTGCCGAAAGGGACATTACCTATAGCAACATCAAAGAAGCTGTCGGGCAAGACAGCATCTTCATAGCCTTCAATGGAAATTGAGTTACGGGGATATAGCTGTTTAGCAATCCTACCTGTAATATCATCAATTTCTATGCCGTACATTTTGCTTTCTTTCATACTTTCGGGTAAAAGTCCCATAAAGTTTCCTGTACCGCAAGATGGCTCTAAAATATTGCCCTCTTTAAATCCCATATTTTCAAGAGCTTTATACATAGCCTTTACAACAGTAGGTGAAGTATAATGTGCGTTAAGCGTTGTAGCTCTTGCTTGTTCATATTCACTTTCTGTAAGTAAAGATTTCAGCTCTTGATATTTACTGTGCTTTTCATCAAAGCAATCTGCAAGTCCGCCCCAACCAACATAGTTAGATAAGATTTCCTGTTCTTCGGGTGTGGCAAGTCTGCGTTCAGCTTCTAATGTTTTCAAAGTCCTTATTGCTTTAACATTGGCAGCATATTTTTCTCCTGCTGTTCCATACCCAAGCTCGTCATTTGTTATGACAAAGTTATTTCTTTCACTCTTTATTTCGGGATATATAACAGACAGATTTTCTTTTGCCTTTGGTGTAGGCAATTCGGGTTTTAATACATCAGATGCTTCCTGTGTAGGCTCTTGTACCTGTTTCTGTGCTTCTTGCTGATTTATGTAATATTGAAGCCATTGTGTGTTTTCTCTGCGAAAAATGGGAAAGCCTGTGCCGTTTTCAAAAGTAACATCTTTAAGGCTCACGCTGTCAAATTCGGTATTAACACTATCAACAATAAATTTTCTGTCATCAACATTTACTTCCATACCTACATACTGTGAAAAATCTATAGGCTGTTCTTCAGCAGCTTCAACTTCGGGAGCTTCTATCTGCGGTTGAGTTTCTATAAGTGCATTGTATATAGCAAAGTCCTCGTTAGAAAAGTTGTATTCGCCATAGTCAAGTTTGAGTTCTATCCAGCCTATGTGCCTTTCTTTTTCATCATCAGACATTTCAGCGATTATACTTTGCACCTTGTTATCAGAAGCAAAGCGGTCAATTTCAACATACTGTCCGTCTTGAACATCAACCAAAATAACATTGTGTCCGTTTTCTTTTAGCGTACCAATGTAGCTTTCGGTATTGTAAGCCGGATACAAAGCTGTCATATCAATCGTTGTTTCTGTAAAACCTGCTACAGCTCGCTGTTCCAAAGATGTTGATAAAAGATTTACTGCTGTGTTGGCATCTTCGCCGTAAATCTCATAATGGTCATCACAGCGAATACAGATGATGTAGTCGGGGTTACTTTCCTTAAAGTCATTGTGAGCCTTTTGTATGTTTTCATCAAGCTCTATAACTTCCTCAACCTCGTCATTTTCGGTTTCAACAACAGGTGTTTCCTTTGTAGAGTATTGTCCTTCGGGGAATGATACGATTATGTTGTTTTTTTGCAAAATTTCAACATATCTTTCCAAAGTATGCTGCGGAAAACCTACCATATCAACTCTTTCATCATCAATAGGTCTTGAAGTCAGATGTAAGTCCAAAGTTTCAGCGACAAGTTTTGCCTGTTCGCCGTATGCTTCATAGAAATCTCCTAATCTGTAAAGCTGTACACTTTGATATGCCAAAAGTTCATTTGACATAGCATATCCCGAATTTCTTACGGCAACATCTCCTGTACAGCCACCGACTTTTTTTAAACACTCTGATAACTTTTGCCTTTTTTCATCATCTTGCAGTAATGGCAAAATATCAAGTTCAGTTCCGTTTCGTATATCGCCAAAACCATATTGTATAAAGTTATCATATTCATAATTACTGCAAAACAAGGCTAATGTATGTAGCCTTTTAGGTAGGTTTGAAAGGTCAGCGGTCTGTTCATTTCTTGAAAAGGACATTAAATAGCTGTCTTGTTCAGCTCTTATACGCCGTTTTTCTTCGTCTGTACGCTTTTTTTCAAGATATTGCGGATAATCTTCAGCCTTTTCCTTTTCGCTTAAATAATCGTCAGCTAAAATAAGGTCATCAATTCGTTTTGTAAGCTCCGCCCATTTTATCTCAACCTTTGCAAAGGGAGAGAGTATATCGCTACGGCTTATAGTGATGCCTTTTTTCTTGTTGTCAACTTCTACGCTGTAAGGATAAGAAGTGGAAGAAAACCAATCATATTGCTGTTTTACAAAGTCCTGTCGTTCTTTTTTATCATTATGCTGAACAAAGAACTCGTAAATGTCATATTTACGGCTCTTGCTGTGGCTACCACCACGAATTACATCATTTATTTCATCTTCGGTTATAAACCTCTGCGGCATTGAAGATGTTTCAATACTTGATGTAAAAACCTTTCGTGGAATTTGCAAATCTTCTAACAGATTTAAGCAAGGCTCCGGCTGATAGTGTCTGAAACGCATAACACCATCGTGATTATCCTTTGTTTGCTTTAAAATACCCAATTTTCTTATTTGAGTATCAACTATTTGAGGATTTTTTAATGCTTCTTTTATAGCATTTAAACTATCATCATAAGAAGGCTTTTTATACATTTCATCATCAAAGATGCCGCTTAAAACAGGGTATTCGTCAAAGTCAACATTTCTGATTGTTTCTTTAAGGTATAATGCAGCTCTGTCAATTTCAAAATCCTGTATCTTATCAAGAGTTTCCTGTGGTGCAAATCTGCCAAGCTCCAATAGCTCGTCAATCCTGTTTGCAACTTGTTCCCAAGACATATACTTATCAGCATTTTCTACTGTTTCGCCTTGTGTGATAAATAAGCCGTCTTTAGTCCACCAAGCAGATATGTTTTTATCATCAAAGACAAAGCCTTTACCGCCAATATCAAACTCAGCCTGTAAAAATGCAACCTTATCAGCAATACTTTTGTTTTTACTGAACTCTACGCATATATTTATAATGCTGTTTTTATTGTTGCTGCCGTTTGTTATAACTTCATCAATTATCTGCTGTGAAATGGAAAAAGCAGAGCCGAATGTTAATCGCTCTGCTTCTCTGATAATATCCTGTTGTTCTTCAAGTAGGGGGAATAGGCTTAACTGTAGATTAGCTGATTGAGTACGACTTCTTCTGCGGAATGGAGTAGGTTGTTCATAAGTCCTGTCCACTTCATCGGGTCTTTCGCTTTCAGTTCCTCGTTGACGCCCTCCGTCTGTGCCATTTTCTGTACCATCTGCTCGACTTGCTGTTTCGCTGTTTGGTCTATCTCCCAAAGATGCTCGTTCAGCGTTCCCTCCATCAACATCGTTGTGTACAGGTAGTTCCGTTCCTTCTTCAAGAATGTCTGCCTCAACATTCCGTATTTGCCTATCGGCTTGTTCTCCGGCAGCTCGATGTTCGGTATCAGATAATCGCCCTCTTGTCTGTAGGTCAACTCTGTCATTTTCTTCAGTCCTTTCTGTATTTGAAATAGTGGGAGTTTCCTCTTTACTTACATTATAATCTGTCTGCTGATTTTCTGCAAAAATTTTTGAGTTGGTACGAGCTTTAACATCTTCTGCTCTTATTGTTTCTGCAACTTCTCTCAAAGCCTGTTCTGCAATACTGCTTACAGCTCCGCCCAACAAATTCAATGTATCTTTTGTATTAAAGTCCATAATATGAGGAAAGTCCTCATTGTCGAAAAACTCAAAAGCATCATATCCCATACGCTCTAATATCATAAAAGCAATAGAGTTTTCAGCAGTTTTTTGAAATTCAACATCTATATTGAGTTCGTCCAAGTCCTCTAAAAAACTGTTTTCTTTCGCATATTTAAGAGTGGATAGGTAATCAGCCTTGTTATCCTCAACAGCATTATGGGCAGCACTTATTACAGCATCTACAACGGAAAATTTGCTTGATAATTCGCCAAAGGTATTTTCAAGAGTTTCTATGATAGCTTCATCATATTTAGCGTTGTACTGCCATAGTCTAACCTCGTTACCATAAAAGCTGTTTGTATCAGATATATCGAAAACATAGTCAATATACTGACCGCCGTTATTGTTTGCACGGGGTAGTGCAATACCTTTTGCACCTCTGTTTATCCAGCGGTGCAAAGTATTATTCCAAGTTTCCAAGCTCGCACAGGCTCTTGCATCGGGTCTTTGCGAATAAATCATAATTTGGTCTGGAAATGGATATTTATAGTGCCAAGCTGCCGAACATAAAAAATCTGTCCAATTCTTAAAGTCGGGCAATGATTTATATTTGTCTTGCGACAGTTCCATCAGCTTTTGCATTTTAGTTGCCATCTGTTTACACCTCCAAAATGAAAGAGGACATTGACTTTTGTATCAATGCCCTCAATTTCTTTTATTTATTTTTATCTCACTTGTACTGATTTTTCTCTTAATTTCTGTGCTACTGCTATACCTTGATTTACTGTACGGATTGAGCCGTTTTCAAGCATTGCCGTAAACTTTCTTGTATTTTGAGAATTTAAGCAATAGATGTGTCTGCATAGCTTTCTGACATTACCGAGAGTATCAATTTCAAAATCTACAATATCGTAAACCATTTGACCGATTTCGTTGTCGGGTTGCAGAAATACTTTTAAGGTTAAAGCGTTATTTAAAGGTATCTGATTTGGTGGAGTAATAACACCCATTTCAGTAAGTTGCTTTGACAATTCAATATCCTTGCAAGTTAAGTCTGCCATAAGGTTATTTTCAAAAAAGTTTACGCTTGCTGTAATCATAATATCACGCTCCTGTTCTTTATGGTTTTATTATACAACAGGAGTCGTTATCTTTCAAAATTTTTACTCTTGTGTGGCTTCGGTATCTCTATCCCTGCATCTTTTTTCAAAGCGTTCATAGTTCGGGTGGTACAGCCTTCAAAATTCGCTCTGCGGTTTAGGTAGCTTTCAAGATTTCCTCTAAATTCGGGAGTGTCTATATCTATAAGCGAAACTGTGCCGTATTCGCTTAAATAGTCAAAGAACTGCCGTGCATTTTTTGTATTTTCTGAAGCAGCCTTTATTATATCGTGAGAAATTTCATTATATACAAGCTGTCCTCCGGCTGTTGCATCGGGATTGTAATACACTTCCGTAAAGCCGTTAGGATTTTTGAAAAATTTATCTCTTTTTACCCCGTCAGCATATTTTTCGACAAGTTTGAGGTTTTTATGCTTATCAAGTGCTTCGGTATTATAGCAGTATGCGTAAAGGTTATATTCGCCCTTGCGTGGGTTGCATCGCAAGTAGTAGGTATGCTTATCGGTCTGTACTTTTAAGCCTTTAACCTCGTTATCAAAATCAAGTTCAGTTGGCTTTAGCTTATATAGAACATTATACATATCGTTACGGCTTTTAAGCAGCGGAGTGGAGGAAGTATTACGAAAATAATCTATAACCTCGTTAAACTCTGCAACAAAATCGGGAGTCTTATATGTATCGTTCTCTGCAAACCAAGTGCTGAAAAATGCTTCGCCTGTATCAAAGTCGGCTCGTAAATATCCTATGCAACCTCTATCCTCATTTCCATCAAGAGCCTTGTACATATACGAAAACTCAGATTGCTCTATATCTTCAAGCGTATATAGGGATTTTTCAGCCGGAAAATATGTGTTGCCGTTTTTCTCCATAATCTCTGCCCATTGGCATATATGAAAACAAACACCATTGATTTCTGTGTGGTAGTCATCAAGATATTTACAATCTCTATCTTCAATATGACCGTCTGCATATTTTATGTTGATTTTACTGTTATCGGGTATTCTGAACAGCTCATTGTAATGGCTGTCTATAAAGCGTATTTCTTTCTGTTCCATTTATCTTTCCATCTCCTTGTTCTTTTTCTTTGTTTGCTTTTTTGGCTGCTCTTTTTCATTTGCAACCTCTCCAAGATAACCAAAAAGCTCATTTTCTCCGGGTATATAGTTTTTATTATTTTCAAGACACTTGAAAATATCATAAGGGGAGTTATTAGCTGCCCTGTAAAACGCATTATAGTTATATGTTCCGTTGTTATATGCTGTCAAATTAAGCTCGGTATCTGAATACACCTTATTCAATGCGTTGTCTTTGTCAGAAACATATCCTACACCTATAAAATGTTTTCCCTCATACTCAAAAGCATCGGGAAATTCCTTCAATCTTTTTTCTCGTTCAAGTACCTCATTAAGCCATTCGGGATAGTATTCGGGTTTGAGTTCGCCGAGAATATCAGCTCTCTCAAAATATGAGTTATTTCCGTCAAACATTCGTGTATTATAAACCTTTGAGCCAAGTCCCTTTGGACTTGCACCATTCCCACCTGTACAGCGAATTATCTGATGCGATGCAGTTCTATATTCTGCTCTCAAATTTTCGGGTTTTACAACTAAAATCTTGCCCGTCATATCCTCGCCGAAAATATCTTGTTCACACATTTTAGCTGTTATAACCTGTAGGGGAGCTTTTTCAGCATCAAGAATTGCCTTTACTTTTTCAATCTGCGTGGTAAGTCTGTCTGCATATATTCTTGCAATATCTACATAGCTATCGCTAACAACAGCATCGTTATACAGTTCAAAAAGTTCATTACTGCTTACATAGCAAGTCATATAATACTGACCGTCTGTGGCTCGCATATTTTCGCATAAAACAAGCTCGCTATCTCCAATATGAATTGAGTTCACAACTTCAAATTCATCAATCATTCTTTTTTCGTCTTTCAATGCTATCTACCTCGCTTTTTATAATATATTTTTTCGCCTGTTTCCTTGTAATGTCTATAGTCAAATGGTGGATATTTTTCAAGAGCTTCTCTGTATTGCTTATGGGTTTTATAAAAACTGCACTCTCGATTATCACATATACGCTCTGTAAGAATACGGCAAGTGCATCCGTTATAAGCAAAACAGTCTTTATTTGCCATAGTCATCACACTCCAATTCTTTCAGCCGGATAATACTTATAATTTCATAGCCGTGCTGATTGGCAAGCTCTTTCATTTTCATAATCAAGGCTCGCCGTTCTTCCTTTTTTATATTCCTCATAGCTCTGTATGCTGTCATATCCTTGCAACCGCTAGAATTATTCCTCTCATCATTTTTGTTATATATCATTGCATTTACCTTTCCTTATCTTTGGATTTCGGCTTATGAGCACGCTCGGCAAGTTCAACTTCTTTTAAACCTCTTTCAAACAAGTCCCGATAAGCATTGAGTTCATCATTACAATAATGTCCCCAAAAATAATTATCGCCGTTTACACATTGCCAAGTAACATATTGTGCTGCCGATGCTTTTTCGTTGTAACCGAGTACGATTTCTGTGTTTCTGACTTTAATTGATTGGATAATTTCATATCCTGCATTTATTCTTTTTTCCACTAAAATACCTCCAATAGAAAAGCCGACAACCTTTATTCGCTGTCGGCTTTGTTATCGTTTTCTTTCATCTTTTTAAAATCTTTTTCCATTTGGTCATCAGCTTCGCTTGCTACAGTAAAGCAGCAAATCATAACTGCACCGAAAATAGTTCCTATAAAAAATCCTAAAAATCCTGCTAACATTGTTTTTCCTCCTATCGTTCCATTTGATTTCGTTTTCTTATCTGCTTTTGATGCCAATTTTCAAGTATTTTCAAAACCGCATCTTCAATCTGTTTTTTGCTGTAATTATTGGGAAAATATTTTTTTAATTTATCCCCCTCAAAAGAAATTTTGATTGTTTCCGGCTTTTCTGTTCGTAAAATGGTTTCCACAAGTTCTACGGAAAACTTGCCCTCATCAGCCTTTCTTCTGATTTCTCTTGCCTGTTCAATCTTTGGAGTGGTTTCTTCAGCTTCGATTGTATTAAATAAATCAACCTGTTCCTTACTGCCAAGATACGACAGTTCAACGGCTGCATTTACAGGTAATTTCTTTTCATCAACCATTTTAAGTATAGGGTCAATAAGATTGTTGAGTCGTAAATAACGCTGTATTTGTCTGCCGCTTTCGCCACTTTCAACACCAATTTCATCACGGGTTTTTGTATTTTCTGACTTGTGGACAATTTGTCCACAAGTTAAATCGTTACGCTTTCCTTGATTTGAAAGAGCTTCCATCTTCATCTGATAGGCAAGTGCTTTTTCGCTCGGTAGTATGTCATCACGATGTAGATTACTGTCAACAAGCAATATAACTGCTGTATCATCATCAACATCTTTTACAATGACGGGTACTTTTTCAAAATTTGCTAATTTACTTGCTTCAGCTCTGCGATGTCCTGCCAATATCTCATAACCTCCTTCAGCGTGTGGTCTTGCTATAAGCGGAACTAAAACTCCACTGTCCTTTACACTTTCTATAAGTTCATTCATATTATCGTCAAAACGCACCTTGAAAGGTGCATCTTCAAATGGCTTTAATTCTGATAGTGAAATCATTTGAACTTCATCAGCCTTTGTTTGCTTGCTTGCCATTTTTTCTGTCCTCCAATTCTAATTTTTTTATAATCATACCCCCGTCAGCATTAGTGAGCATTGTAAACCATTCTGATTTAAAGAAACGGCGTATCTCATTTTTTACCTGTGGGGAGTTGGTATGTCTATAATCTTTAACTGCCTGTATGATAATTGCATTTGCAAGTTCCTCATAATTTTTATCGTGCATTTTTGCTCTCCTTTCGTAAAAATGGGTACAAAAAAAGCACCATATCAATCGGCAGATATAGTGCTTAATTCAAAATTCATATTAAATTGTTAAATGTACCTCCTGTTACAATAGTTCTTTAGTCTTTAATTTGAAAAAACTAAATTTTAAGACAATGTTTGCTTTTAAAAATCGTCTTGGAAAGAGAACGAAATAAATTAGTTGCAAACGCTGAAACCTTTGATTTAAGCGGTTTCTACCGATTGTCTTTATTATAACATTGGGACATTTATT
>JAXJPK010000206.1:0-4260 GCA_036311705.1 Clostridia bacterium | reverse complement strand
TTACTAAATATCGTGCGGTCTGACCGATTTGTCGACAGTCTGAAGGGGGGTGTTGCTAACGCAACACCCCCCCTTTATCTAAATGCCGTCAAACAATCGGAGCTGTTTTTTTATTCCCCTTATTACACAATCTCTGCACCTGACTGTATATCTTTTAGCGTCGTCAAAACAGTCAGCTCGCCGTTATGCTCCGCTGAAAGAATCATACCACATGAGTCAAGCCCCATCATCTTTCTCGGCTTTAGGTTTGCTATGAACACAACATTCTTGCCGATTAATTCGTCGGGGTTATGGAACTGCGAAATTCCCGAAAGAATTTGCCTTTTCTCGTTGCCCACTTCAAGGACAAATCTCAAAAGCTTCTTTGACTTCTTAACAGGCTCGCACTCGATAACCTTGCCCACTCTGATATCAAGCTTCTCCCACTCATCAAACTCGATATAGTCCTTATACGGTGCAATCTCGATTTCAGGCTCTGCATTCGCCTGCATTTCCGCCTCAAGCTCTGCTATTTTCTTTTCTGCATCTATTCTTGCAAACATAACCTCGGCATCGCCAACCTTTGTGCCTGCCTTTGTTACGCCGAATGTTCTTACACTCTCATAAGACAAGTCATCAGCACCGATTATTCCTGCAATCTTTTCCGCCGTTTCGGGCATATATGAGCTTAAGAGTGATGCGATAATTCTTATGGTTTCAATCAAATTATACAGCACTGTGCCAAGTCTGGGCAGTGTCGCCTCGTCTTTGGCAAGTACCCAGGGTGTTGTTTCGTCAATATACTTGTTCGCACGGTTTACAACACGCCAAATCTCGTCCAAGCTGTCGGCAACATGGAATGTATCCATTTTCTTTTCAATGACATCCATCGCCGATACAGCGGTATTGATGAGATCCTCATCAAACTCGCCCTTTACATCTCCCGACTGGATTTCGCCGCCGAAATACTTGTTCACCATTGCAACCGTACGAGTTACAAGATTACCGAGAGTATTTGCCAAATCGCTGTTGTAACGACTTATGAACACATCATATGTGATTGTTCCGTCCTGTGCAAACGGCATTTCGTGGAGCATATAGTACCTAACCGCATCAACGCCGAAATGACGAACCAAGTCGTGAGCATATATAACATTACCTCTTGACTTACTCATTTTTTCCTCGCCAAACAGCATCCAGGGATGACCAAACACCTGCTTTGGCAACGGCTCGCCGAGTGCCATTAGCATAATGGGCCAATAGATTGTATGGAAACGCAAAATGTCCTTACCGATGATATGCACATTTGCGGGCCAATACTTCTTATATAGTTCGCCCTTTTCATCCACCGAATAACCAAGTGCTGTTATATAGTTTGAAAGAGCGTCAATCCATACATAGATAACATGGTCGGGGTCAAACTCAACGGGAACGCCCCATGAGAAGCTTGAACGGGAAACGCACAAATCCTGAAGCCCGGGCTTTATGAAGTTGTTTAGCATTTCGTTCTTTCTCGATTCGGGCTGAATAAATGTCGGGTTATTCTCGATATATTCCTCAAGCTGCTTTTGATATTTCGACATTTTGAAGAAGTATGCCTCCTCCTTTGTCACCTCAACCTCTCTGCCGCAATCGGGGCAGCAGCAACCATCCTTAAGCTGTGTTTTTGTCCAAAACGATTCGCAGGGCGTGCAATACCAGCCCTCGTATTCACTCTTATAAATATCTCCCTGCTCGTATAGCTTTGTGAAAATCTTTTGAACGGCTCTTTCGTGGTGCTCGTCGGTTGTTCTTATAAATCCGTCATAGCTGATGTTAAGCATATCGGCAATATCTCGGATTTCACCTGCAATTTTATCAACATGCTGTTTTGGGGTTATGCCCTCTTTCTCGGCAATTTCCTGTATTTTCTGTCCGTGTTCGTCTGTACCCGTCAAAAAATACACATCTTTTCCGATAAATCTGTTATGACGAGCAATTGCATCAGATAAAACAATCTCATATGTGTTTCCCACATGAGGAGTTTTTGAAGTATATGCAATGGCAGTCGTTAAATAAAACTTCTCTTTTTCCATTAAATTTATATCTCCTTATTTCGTTATTCTTTTCAAATGCTCTTCCAACAGCTTGGTTTCACGAACAATGAACTTAAAGAGCTGTTTTAGAACGGCTATCGGGCGATTGAAAAGCCCTACTTTATAAAGGCTAATGATAAGCATTAGGAGCAGCGGTCCTGTAATCAGTCCCACAATGCCCCAGAGCCTGTAACCCACATACATAAACACAAGTGTTATAAGAGGGTTAAGACCTATCTTGTCGCTGACAAGCTTTGGCTCAACAAATCTGCGTATCATCATTGCCGCAATATATATCCCAATATAAACAATGCCAAGTGTTGTTTGTCCGTCAATTAAATACACCGCCGCCATAGGCCACAGAATAATTCCGCTGCCAAAAAACGGTAATGCGTCCAAAAACGCCGTAATCGCCGCAACAAGCAATGCAAACGGGGCATTGGCAAGCGAGAGTACCGTAAGCATAACGAAAAACATTATAACCATCAATATAAGCTGTGCTTTTACATATCCGCCAAGATATTTTTTGCAATGGTTTTTTATCTCCGTTACCTTTGCTGTCCCCTTTTCGCCAAGCATTTTATTCATAAACAAAGATACTTTTTCTTTTTGCGTTACCATAAAGTACAGCGATAATATGAACATCACAGTCCAAATAAGCCCTGACGGGAGTTTTTTTGCCGCAACCTGTGCAAAATCCACAACAGGAATATTGCTTGTGAACTCTATGCACTGCTTATACATACCGTTTATCGCCTGGTCTATAACCGTCTTAACAAAATCAGGCATACCGATATACATCTCGCCCAGCCTTGATGAGAAATTGTACCAGTTGCTACGAATGGAAACAAATATTTCCTCCCAGTTGAAGTACAGGTTGCGGATTTCGCCAAACAGCTTATAACCGAGCAAGCCAACGCCACCGAACACCACAACAAGCGTCGCCACTATTACCAAAACGGCAGATATGCCCCTTGGTATCTTAAGCCAGTGCCTAAGCCTGTCGGCAATCGGGTTTATTAGCCTTGCCGTGATATATCCGAATACAAAAGGTGAAACCAATCCGAATACATAAAGTACCAGACGAATGAAAACGGGACCTGCAAACCATACGAGTAACGCAATAGCCACAACAACCGCCATCACCGTCAGCACTTTTTTTACATTTTCACTTATTTTCATAAGCTCACCTCAGAATGAGTTTTATTTTTTGTCAATTCCAAGAAATCTATCCATAAGAGTATAGCCCTTTTCGATAAATATTCCCGTGCTCTCTCCATTTTTCTCTGTGTATGTAAGTCCTGAGCCGCCGTCCGTTTTCGTAGAATCAAATATGATATACGGAACAGGGTCGCTTACATGGGTTTTAAGTGAAATCGGCGTCGGGTGGTCGGGCATAATCAACATTTTGTAGTCTATACCCCGTTTTTCAAGCTCGTCCTTAAGGAATTTAACGACTGTTTTATCTATTGTTTCAACAGCCTCTTTCTTCTTTTCGGGCTTGCCTTGATGCCCCATTTCATCGGGAGCCTCCATATGCAGGTAAACAAAATCGTTTCCGTCCAAAACTGCCTGCAATGCCGCCTGAGCCTTGCCCTCCCAGTTTGTTTCGCAGTTACCTGTTGCACCCTCAACATCTATGGATTCCATACCTGCACATTTTGCGATACCCTTAATCAAATCAACGGCAGATATAACAGCACCCTTAAGACCGTATTTTTCATAGAAATTATCAACTGACGGCTTTGTGCCCTCGCCCCATACCCAGATTGAGTTTGCAGGGTTAAGACCTCTTTCAATTCTCGACTTGTTTACGGGGTGGTCTTTTAGGATTTTTTCCGATGCTTTCATCATTTCAAGAAGCTTGTCTGCACCCTCGCCCTTGGGCAAATAGTCCTTTACGCATCTATCCGAAATATCGTGGGGCGGCGTCAGTTCAACATCTGTTGAGCCGCCGTTCCATACGCACAAATGACGGTAGCTTATTCCGGGATAATACTTGATTTTCTCTGTATCAAGCTCCTTTGCGATAGCCTCGATAAGCTGTTTACTCTCCTCGGTTGTTATCTCGCCCGCTGAATAGTCGAGCATTGTTTTATCCTCATAGTTCGGCTCGTCGGACAATGTTACAAGATTTGTTCTGAATGTCACATCATCATCAAG
Organism: Clostridia bacterium; assembly: GCA_036311705.1. Classification (GTDB taxonomy): domain Bacteria; phylum Bacillota; class Clostridia; order UBA1381; family UBA1381; genus Ornithomonoglobus. The sequence goes on along the minus strand of JAXJPK010000206.1, from coordinate 43 downwards.
CATCTCTACGCCTATTGACGCTGCCTCAAGCGGTGAACGGCCT